>JBIIIF010000144.1:0-17951 GCA_044235005.1 Planctomycetaceae bacterium
CAAAACTCGCAAGATTCAGGCCAGCCTCCTGCTTCGACTCACCATGGCACTGAAAACAGTGCTTGCGAAATATCGGCGCAATGTGGTCGTCGTAGTTGACTGAGATCTTTTCATCACCATTGGCATTGATGGCAAAAAGGGTCAGCAGGATTATCGTGAAACCGGCGGTTCTCTTTGTGTGAAGCGTCAGCCGTTTGGTCGTCATGATCAATGCCTGTGGGTACGGTGTATTCGAACACTTCACAAAATCGATGTGGAGAAGAGCGTCTGAAAGTCCAAGGGGGCGTCAATGGTTGAACACGAACTCCGTCGAATTCAGAAGACTCCAGAAGATGTCCTCATAGACTTGCAGGTCTGATAAATTCTCGCCGATCAGCTCTTTCAAAGCTGTTTGCTCGAACGTCGTGGGGCGACGGCAAAGTGTGCGAATATAGAGCTGTTCAATGATTTCATCGGGCGGCAACTTCGATTCCAGAAGGCGGGCAATGTGAGCATTCGCTGAAATTCTGTCTCGAACTGTGTCGCCTACGGCCAAGTGCAGCGTTTGCGATAACGTCGGTTCCTTTTTTGTTTCGCAGGCACAGACCGTTCCTCGACTTGATCGTCCAAACGTTGCAAAGAATGGATCGCCAAAATGGGGGCCCTCGGTATCGCCGGCTTCACGCGGGTAGTATTCAATCGCCTTTGTTCCTTCCGGAAATCCATTAAACCGTCGGTCAACGCCCGTGACCATGACAACGGAGTCCATCAGTACATCGGCCCGCAATCGCCGCAGATGTGCGTGGGAAAACTGGCGAGTGTCGCGCTGATTAGAATCGTTGGGTTTCGCACTCAACTGGTATGTGCGCGAGTTGCAGATATCTCTGACGAGACTTCTGAGATCGAATTTGACTTCAACCAATCGTTGCGACAGAGCATCCAGCAGAGGACCATTGACTGGCGGATTGCTGGCTCGAACATCATCCACTGGTTCGATGATGCCTCGTCCCATTAACTGAGCCCAGATTCGATTTGCCAGATTACGACTGAACAGGTCATTCTCTGGAGCAGTCAGCCACGACGCCAATGCCGTGCGAGGATCACCGCCCGATGGAACTGGATCGATTCCGCCCAGCACTTTCGCCGGCATGGGTCGGCCATCCACGATATGTCTAGCAGGAGGAGCCGCAAGGTCACAATAGATGCGACGTTCGCGAGGCTCCACACCAGGCTTTCGTTTCATGCCTGTAAAGAAGCTGACGAAGCTGTAATAGTCATCTTGTGTCCAGCGATCAAACGGATGATTGTGGCACTCGGCACATTGGATCTGGACTCCGAGAAATACCTGAGAGAAGTCTGCCGCAAAGGCTTTCGGATCGAACTGGGGTTTGTGAATCAACATGGTGTAGAGATTCACTGGACCATTTGTCAGATTGCTGCCGGACGAATCGACCATCTCGGCGACAAATTCATTCATCGGGCGACCCGATTCAATCTGCTTATGAATCCACGAATAGAAAGCATCGGCCGCTTTGATGTCAGTGGCATCCGGAGCATAGTTTCCGCCGATGATTCTTAACTGTTCCGCCCAGAGAGCCGTCCAGTAGTCCGTAAACGCATCGTCAGCCAGCAATTGATCAATCCTGATGGCTCGCTTATCCGGCCGATCATCAGCCGTAAATGCCTGAAACTCTTCCAACGTTGGAGTGCGTGCGGCGAGGTCGAGTGTCACTCGTCTTAGAAAGGTTGCATCATCGCAAAGTTCCGAGGGAGCGATTCGCAATTTCTGAAGACGGTCGAAAACAAGTTGATCGATGTAGTTCGCTTTTGGTGGATCTGGCCACGCGAAGTCATCGTTCTCGGGCAGCACAATGACTTCTGCGCCGACGGTGAATCGACTGAACCGAGCAAACACATGCGTATCGCCCGGACCGACGGCTGTGATGTTTCCATTAACATCGATTCTCGCCACGCTTTCGTTGTTGGAAAAGTAGCGGGCCAGTCGCGTCACGTAGCGCGAAGATCCGTCGCTGGCATGAGCAGTCACGGTTGCGGCTTCTTCGAGCTTCGAGGCTTCAAAAAGATAGCGTTCCTTCGAAAGCACCACTGATGTTGTCACGGGAACGTCCCCCGTGTCATCCAGCGCACCGGCAGCAATCCATTGCAAAAGTGCCTGGTAGTATTCACTGTCTTTCGAAAAGAGCTTTCCTCCAGAATGCGGGACAGCGCCTGTCGCCTTCAGCAGCAGCAAGCTCTGTTCCGGTACTGCAGGGTTGACTCTTCGTCCTGTGATCTCATTGACCACGCGTTCATAGTCGCCGCTCGCGTCGTAACCGAACAAGGAGAGCATGAATCCATCTTTGCCACGTGCGGAACCGTGACAGGTTCCTGAATTGCAGCCTGCTCGAAACAGAATGGGCATCACATCACGTCGAAAGCTGATTTCATCTGCGACCAGATCGCCGGCCCAAAGAATTGTCAGCAAGCATCCCACGCTGAAACATCGCACGAATCTGGAACGTTGAACTCTGTATGTCATAAATCTTCTCGGTCCACCAAAGACGTCAGCCGGAGTGCTTCACACATCTTTTCAACGGCCAGCTTTGGATTGAGTTCGAATTGTTTCTGTAAATGGTGTGCCGGCGTTCGCTGGGGCGAACTTATCACACCCTACGAATTACAACTTTTTCATGTAGGGTGTGACAAGTGAGCTTTAGCGAACGCAGGCTCACCGGATGAGTCTCATTTTGATTCAGAACTCATGATATTGCGGGGCTTTTTCTAAGAGTCATTTTCCGGGTAGTTACTCAAGTCTCGGATCGATTCGAAGTGTTCCCTTTCCGGTTCGCTGTCGAATTTCCTGACCAGCACTTTCCACCGTGATTTCGCACGAGACGCCTCGAACGCTGCCCAGCAGAGCTTCATTCGTGGCCTCAATTTCAAAGGAGATTTCTTTACTGTCGTGAGCCAGCATCGGAAGGGGTGCCAGAACGTTAACGCCGCGAGGCAATCCCAGCAGTTTGATCGAGGCACTACCGTCAAACGGACTCTTGTGCAGAATGGTCCAGTTGTACTTCTTTCGTTCTCCGCGCCGAACTGTCTGCGGCTCACTGCTGAGTTCCACGAAGGGTTCGGCAATGAGTAATTCAACGATAGAAGAGGAGACTCGTATGCGACCAGTGCCGAGGTACGCATCCAGATCGTCACGAGTCGTCGATGCAGAAAGTACAATCGGACACTTTCCAAGAGGGGCATTGAGATCTCCCGTGATGTGCAGAACGGCCTCATTGACTCCCGCAGGAATGATCTGCGCTGGCTGGACAGAAACGCCCGAGGGAACCCAGTCGCACTGGATTTCTACCGGATCATTGAATCCCTCTTGTCGAATGATCCGCACGGGAATCCCCAGTTCTCCTCCACGTACCAGCGCCGCCTGCGGAGCTGAGATTTCCACGGAGAAAGGTGCTGGCTTTGTGACAGCAAAGACAAACTGATCGAGCCTCACCGTTCGCCACGCATCGCCACCAGAGTGATTAATGAACGGGATCATCTGTTGCGAACGACTCTCAAGCTCCACGTTCGGATCGACAGATTCTGCTTCCAAAGTGATCAATGCCGTGCCAGGCTGGGAGCCTTCATCCGCGACGAATTGCACAGGCCAGATTGTTCGTCCCGCGGGAACTCGGCCACTCACCATCGTCACACCATCCGGAAGCCCGTGTGCAATCAGTTTCAGTTCTCCCTGGAAACTCGTGCCCTGCCCTCGTGGTAAACTGACACTGACTGTCCAGCGATTGCCCTGCGGAACCACAAGGCCGCTGGTTCGTATGCACTCCTCCCAGTCAAACGCAGTGCTCATCAAGACGGTATGGACGGAATCAACAACGCGTTCAACTTCAATCCGATAGACCGCAGTTGCGCCATTCACTCCGCTGGTGTCCGAAACTTCAATGACATAATCACCATCAAGCCGAGGCTGCCAGATGACCGAAGGATCGAGAATTTCTTTGAGACCGCCTCCACTCCGAAAACTGGTTCCAAAAACATCGCGGTCGACCAATGAACAATCATCGGCTTCCAGTTCTGGCTCTCCCTGAACGCCCACAGAATCAACCGGGCGAATCCTGATCGTTGGGTCAATCGGTGAACCCAGCGTGGCTGCATAAACACGAACACGCCAGCGATCCTGCTTGCTGACACTGACTCTAAAGCTGTCGACATCGCCACGTTGATCAATCCGTCCGTTCAATGCAACCGGCAGGGATTCAACGACCGTGAACACCGCCTCTTTATCCTCCATCAGGTTCTGCAGGTGACTCGATCGCAGGAGAATTGGTGACGGAGCTTCTCCGAAGTACTCAAAGGTATTGCCGGAAGCCCATTGTGACGGTGGAATTTGAATCGTCTGCTCGTAGAGCCCCGCGGGATCTCCAGCCAGTTCAACAATTTGCTGAGAGCCAGCCCTGCCACCCAATGGATATGCGATCAGCGGACGTCGATTCGTTCCAATGTGCAGACAATAGTCTTTGTCAGCGGGCGCAAAGAGAGATCGCCTTACCTCAACGAAAACATCCTGGCTGTCTATAGCGAGGACTGACGCCATCGGGTCCTGAAGATGCAGTGAGTTATCATCATTGGCGGACAACTCGCGCCCGGACGCATCCAGAATTCGAACGGTCAGATCATAGGCGGAATCACCATAATGGATATCAGCAATCCTGACCGAGTCCACCTCTGCCGACAGCGTCTGGCCGGCCGCAACGGTCACTCGATAAACATCCACGTCTCCACGAGCACTCGCTCCCATGCGGCCTCGAACAGTTGTACTTGGCGACACGGACATTGCTGTCGTAATCGTGTCGTTGGAGTTATACCCCTGCTCATTTTCGTCGATCATATTGAAGGGCGAAACATGAAATGTTCCCAGCGAGGTGATTTCTGTGTCTGTCCGAATTCGAAAAGGATGTTCGCCCGGCACGCAGTCTGGTGCGATCTCGAAGACACAGCGAATCTGCTCTTCGATACGACCGCCATGAGCCAGCCCGATTGGATGAGCAAGGTTGGGAAGTGCTTCAATGCTGATGGCTCGAATGCCCGGCTTATAAAAGACGACTTCGCGAGCATCCTTCAGGCACATCCCCTGAACAGTGACTTCGACAGTCGTGCCCCGCTGAGCCATTCTTGGACTCGTGGACCCGATGTGCAGCAACATGGCTGCGGCGCAAATTTGCCCCGGGAACAGCAGAAGAATCAGCGTCAAAGAAGCCAGACATTGGACGGTCGAAACAACAGAAGGTCTGGTTGTTTTGCTCTGAAGGTGGATCACGCGGGATGTCGCTCCGGGTTCCGGCCAAAATCGATATGCCAGTGGTGTCATCAATTCATTTCCCTCAGCGGAGGTGATCACCAGATGCGACGCCGCATAGGTTTTGTCGACGAGCGAAGACCAGCCATTCGGCAGGACGTGCGTTTAAATCAGTCCTTTGGCAAGTTTGCCATCTTTGATGATCTCAATCGGTCGCGTTCCAAAGGCGACAAGCTCTTTATTGGCGTCGATTCCGAGTTGGTGATAAATCGTGAACAGCAGATCTTCCAGCACCAGAGCGTCTCGTGCTGGTTCCGCTGCAGTCGAGTCACTGGCTCCGTAAATCAGCCCGCGTGCAAATCCACCTCCGGCCAGGAGGTTTGAGTAGCATCGGGCCCAGTGATCTCGACCATTTGTGGAGTTCACTTTGGGAGTGCGACCAAACTCTGACGTGACCCAGAACAGTGTCGTATCCAGCAGACCTCTCTGATCCAGATCGGTGACCAGTCCGGCAATCGCGTGATCCAGTGCCGGCATCTGATCGAGACAGTTGTTTCTGACGTCGACGTGGGAATCCCAGGCCCCATAGGTGACAGTCACAAAGCGAGTGCCTGCCTCAACAAGCCGCCGTGCCAGGATCAGACGTTCGGCGAGTCCCTTAGGATGAAACTGATTATCCGGGCCTCGCAAACCAACAACATCTCGCCCATAGAGTTGAAATGTCTCTTCGGTTTCGCCGTCCAGCGTGAATGCGGCCTGAGCGGAGGCCGAAGTCAGAAGCGTGTAGGCTCGCTGATAAAAGTTGTCCATCGTCTCCAGCGTAGCCGGGTCCGCTTCCAGTTCGCGAATCTGTCGCTCAATGACATCGCGAGCCGATTTACGACGAGCAAAGCGGTCGGCTGTCACACCCTCAGGAATCGAGAAGTCTCTGACCTTGAATCCTTTTTGTCCGGGATCGGCGTTGAGATCAAACGCTCCATAGGTGCTGCTCAGGAAACCCGTGCTGCCGGCAAAACTATGATTATTGGGGATTGCGATATAGGGCGGAAGTTCACCACGAACGCCAAGCTCATGCGAGATCACAGAGCCCATTTGAGGATAATCGATCACGGCCGTGGGCGTGTAGCCGGTAAACAGATGATAAGTCGCCTGCTGATGATCGGGAATTCGGCCGACAAGACTTCGCACGACCGTGATCTTGTCGGCGATTGCAGCGGTATGAGGCATGTTGTCACTGAAGATGTCGCCATTCTTTGTCTTCGTGACACCAAACGAGCCACGATACTCCACTGGAGCTTCAGGCTTTGGATCAAGCGATTCCTGTTGTGGCCAGCCACCGCCCAGGTGAAGCTGAATAACGCTTAACGCTTTTGCCGGAAGTTTGGTTTTAGAGCCGACAGCAGAGAACGCCTGGTTGGTCGATTCATCGGCGCGACCTTCCAGCGTCAGCAAGTCCCCCAACGAAAGTCCGAGTGCGCCGCAGATTCCAGCCTGCACGGCACTGCGACGAGACATTTGACGAAACCCGGAGCAGCCTCGCGGATCGATGGCTGTATGACATGAATCATGACTGGACATTGGCAATCTCCTGTTGCGGACCTCAGCAGATTATCCTGCTGAAACGCTGATCTGTCCAACAAGAAAGGGCTATTGCCGCGAAGTTCAAGGCCAGCCAGTCAGCAAGCAAGTCCGTCAGTCATCGGGATGGCGAATGCAGGAAATGAATTAAAAAAGCGATCAGATGTCGCTATTTCGCTGGCAGGGTCCGTACGAAAGTCAAAGAGAGATCGATCCAGCGGGTCAATTGTTGATCGCTGTCGACCCCATCATGCTCAACGATGATCCAGCCCTTCATGGGGCGACCGGTGAGATCCATCTCGCGGACATCCGGTTCCGTCAGTGCCATTTCGGCTTGCTCAGCGCCCACGCGAGCGACCAACGAGTCGCCCCAGACAGCGACCAGCATGTTCCCGTTCAGCAGGAAGCACACACCACCGAACATCTTCTTTTCAGTGATCCCCCGACGCCTTGAAAGCAGGTGTCGAATTCGTTCGACAAGTAATTTTGCAGCAGCCATGAGAGTGCTCTTCATAAGAACGATAAGTTGCCGCCCGGGAAACACGCTTGCTGTTGAGCCCGCATTCACGTTTACCGCCCAGCCGGAGGCGCCGGCTGCTGCTGCGAGAAAAGCCGACGTCTGCGGCTGGGAGGTAATCGATTAAGTCACAGGGGCTGCCTCACGCAGCTCACGATCAATCAGTGTCTATTTTGCGGGTTGGGTCACTGCCCGGAAAACTGTTAACAACGGCCGATGGTCGCTGGTCTTGTCGCTGTCTGGAAAATCGTCAGGCCGCACCACGACATTGGAGACTCCATTCCATTTTTTGGCATCGTTGGCAACGAAGACAAAATCCAGAATCGAATCCGGATAACGATCAACGCGTCGATCCTTGATCTGGCGATCATCGGACCAGTTGGAGTCAACCAATGGATCAGGCTTTAGCCAGTTCCAGATATCTCCTTCCATCATCGCCTGAAATCCAGGATTTCCCTGTTGAGTCTTGAAGTCAAAGTCAAAATTGAAATCTCCGGCCGCGACAATGGGCTCACGAGAATCCATCGCCCATTGACGCAACATGCGAGCCTGCTCAGTCCGCAGATCTGCTTCTCCTCTGGCCAAATGATTGGCGATCACCCAGAAGGTTGCTCCGCTCGACTTGAAAGCCAGCTTTACCGCAAGTGGCGAACGAGCACGCAGGGCTCCAGGTTCTGAAGCGTCCGCAGGATTGGTAAAGTTTCCCTTTAAGCCGCCGTGGCGATGGATTTCGAGGGCATCCCGAATCTCGAATTTTGAGGTATCAACAAGCAACATCAAACTGTCTGTGTCGCCGAATCCTCCGCTGGCGGATGTTACAAAATCAACAGTCGTGCCAAGCCCTTCCGCCGCAGCCGACTGAAAGCGATCGACTGTTACAGGTTCAACTTCGCTGAGAACCAGGATCGAGAAACGAGTTGCCTCAGTGGCGGCCATTTGACGAATCTCAGCCGCAATCGTGGCCGGATCGCTCACCGGTGGCTGTCCCGGACGATTGCTTTCGACGTTCCATGACAGAATTCGAAAATCATCCGCTCCTCCAGACGAGCAACAACACAGCAGGCACAGAAAGGCTAATGCAAAGCTTTTCAATTTTTGCTCCAACAACAGAAGGTACATCATCAGGCCAAACTGCCGTTGATGTTGATCGACAATGATTGAGGAAACGTGAAGATCCCGACTGTTGGACTCGTTCGAGTGAAAACATATCGGGTAAAACCATCGATCGACGACGAGAGGCTGTCCGACAGCAACAACGAGCGTGAAATGGCGGGGCAGACATCTTGAACGGTTTTGATCCGTCCGGAAAGTCGTAGAGTTCACTCTTGAAAAATATCCTGCGACAACGTGCACACAGATTCACTCCCAACGTTTAGCCAGCACAAAGTTCATGGCAGGTTTGGTTCCGGAATGATCTCCGGGCCGTTCGATTCTGAAAACCAGGTATTGCGATATGAATCATTCTTACTGATGAAAGCACAGGCGTTGGTTGCGGAGTATCCGGAGTTTCAGGGCACTGTCGCCTTCGTCGGCACCAAATCATTCTGGCGTCCGCAGGAACAATCTCCCACCGGACAGGGATATCACTGGAACTCCAATGCGGAAACCTACTATCTCATTGGCGAGGCGATGGGCGAGTCTATGAAAAAACTGCTTGTTCCTTCACAGGAATGAAGAGGTCGGAGTTACGTGGTTTGGCGTTCGTCTCATTTCTGTTAGACACTTGAAGAGCGAAAAAATGGTTGCTCGCTGCATACTGGTCTGCCTGCTGGCCTTGAGTTCCCAATTGCAAGCTGAAGACATCACGTTGTCGAAGGATGGCCGCACCGAGTATGCCATCGTGACACCGGCAACGCCCAGTCCCGAAGAAGCCACGGCCACCGAGTGGCTATCAGCGGCTTTGAAACAGGTGACCAACGCAGACTTTAAGATCGTTAACGAAGACGATCCAACTGCACCCGCAACATGCATCTATGTCGGCGCAACGCGTGCCGCCAGTCTTGCCGGCTTTGACAAAGCTGATATGAAGCCCGAGGAATGGCACGTTCGAATTGCGGCGCCGTCGATCATTCTCGCCGGTGGGCCGCCGCGAGGGACGATCTATTCTGTGACTGAGTTTCTGGAACAGGAAGTTGGGATTCTGGTACTGGATCCTTTCACCGAAGTTGTGCCCAATCGCCCAACACTAACGTTGCCAGCAGTCGAAAGAACTGGGCGCCCCGCTTTTCCTGTTCGGCAGATTTTCACAGGGTTTCCCTATGGCTACCCAGCTCAGGATGGCAGACTGACCGAGAAGTTTCGAGTCTGGAACAAGAATATCATCGACGGGCGAGAAGCGGTCGGTGGTCACTCCAGAATGATTCCGACGGGCGTGCATTCCTTCGGCAACTTTATTTCATCAAAGGAGTTCGCAGATACTCATCCGGAGTACTTCGGAATGGATTCGTCTGGTAAGCGAATTACCGATGACATGGGGACTCCTTCTGCATGGACACAACTCTGCATGACCAATTCCGACGTGCGCCGGATCGTTTTGGAACGAGCCAGAAAGTTCCTGCAAGTCGACCATGCGGCTGCCAGCACGGAAGGACGAGCACCTGCAGAGTGGCTTGTCTTGTCGCAAAATGACAACACCGCGAACCTGTGTCTTTGTCCCGATTGCAAAGCTGTGATGGAACGCGAGGGTTCTGAAAGCGGACCGCTCATTGAATTCGTGAACCATGTTGCGATCGGCCTTAAAGAGGAATTCCCGAACGTTCATGTGCAGACGGAAGCCTACAATTTCACCCTGAATGCACCTCTGAACTTACAGCCGGAATCGAATGTCGTTGTGCGATACTGCGACAACTACGGCATCTCAGATCTGACGCATCCGCTAAGTCATCCTCGCAATAAAAGACTCATGTCGGTGTTCGCTGGCTGGAAGCAAAAAGATTGCAAGCTTGGAGTCTGGGACTACTGGCGAGTCTTTCAGCAACATCCGCCCGGATTCTTCGCTCCATCAACGAATGTGCGAGCAATCTCGGACGATGTGAAGATGTTTCAGAAGTCAGGAGTGGAGCTTGTCACGATCGAGATCGAAGATCTGTTCGGCGCGGGCATCAATGCAGAACCTATGAGCGTTGACTTGCAGTCGTTCATGCCATTGCGAACATGGATTGGTTTGAAGCTGATCGATGATCCAGCAAAGAACCCTGATTTGCTGTTGGAGGCATTTTGCGACGGCTATTACGGTCCGGCCGCAAAGCCGATGCATCAATTGCTGGAAAAAATCGAACATCGACAAGCCGATCTTTCTCTTCGCGTTGTGGATGTTCAACGGCAGGTCTGGGCCGAAGTATTTTGTGACAGCGAATTCTTTGCAGATGCGTATCGCTGGCTTGATGAAGCGATGCGGCTGACAAACGAAGATTCAGTCCGACAGACTCATGTTCGCCGTGAGAGAATTGTTATCGACTCGGTATTCTTATGGCTGGAATCACATCTTCGTGGCGGCCACACTGCTGAATCGCACGGCTTTCCTGCACGTGAAGAGATTCTGCGCCGCCATCGAGAAGACTGGGACCTCTACATCGCGACCGTCTTCAATGAAGATGGTCAAAAACTTGCACGGCCCTTCATTGAGAACGGGCTGACTCTGATGGAGAAACTGAAGCTTGATGATACCGAATTTGAACATCGGCCGGTGGCCATCACTGATGCCGATGTCACTCTCGATGGTCAGTTGAACGAAGCATTCTGGGGGCTCAGTAAACCATCTCGACTGGTGCCGCGTGATCCAGCTCAGGCGAACGATAATCCAACCAGCATTCGACTCGCATGGACGCCAGAAGCTCTTTACGTCGGAATCGACCAGCCTGCTGATCAGGTTTCCGCGAATCTCGGAGTCACCTTGATGGGGGCGGATCGCAAAGGCGTTCAACTGTCGCTGTATTCGGCAAGAAACAACGGCACCCAATCACTGAATGCCTATTACTACGACTACGATGCAAACGGTGGACTGCGCGTCGTCAAAGATCGAAAGGCACACAGCCAATCGGCGGGACATGTCACCGATGCCCGTGTGACCAGCGAACTCCGCTTTCTTTGGTCTGATATTGATGCCACCATCGGGTCACAGGCTGAAGGTGTTCTTCAGCAGGATTTCTTCTTCAACATCGAATCCTACCCTTTGCCGGATTCAAAAGTACCCAGCCATGTAAGCAGTCCCTGGCTGATCGGAACCTCTCCCACATGGCATTCTGGTTACTACAAGCGGCTGCGGATCGACCATACCCCGAAGAATTGACTTTAGGCTCCAGGCACAGTCTTCCGTGGCACTGGATCTAGTCTATTTGACGCGAAAGAAATGTTGTGCTCGTTGACCTGAAGCCAGCTCATGAACACGCATTTCCCATATACCTTGCTGGTCGTTTGAGGCAATATCCAGCGTGACCGTCAGATGCCCTTCTATCGCAGCGTGATAACCGCTGAATTCAGAAAGTCGCCCTTCGGCGTCGAACACCTCGACATGGACGGGAATCACTGCGTTCACTAGCTGCTCATTGGCATCGAGTATGCGAACTTCGCCCGTCCACTGCGCTCCGCGAGCGATCTCATCAGCGCCTGTTACTGAAGCCTTCGAGATTGGCTTTTCGACAGCCATCAGCAGTTTGCCATCACACGGACCGAGTGTGACCGGAATCGTCAAAGCACCGGTTTTCTTATCACGCTGAAACGGAACAGCCTGATGAGTCACCAGATCGTATACGGCGGCTGCGTTCGAATTCAGTCGCACGTCGGCTGTTGTCGGGACACCTTGTTCGTGAACCAGTCCATACTGGCCCACATAGTCGCCGGGTTCACGAGCATCGTTGACCAGAAAAACGTAGTCTGCTGAACCAGCACGGCGACGATGAGGAACCACGTTTGGTGATGTGGTCTCAACAACTCGCTGATATCGAGCGTCCAGTAAGTCACGAATCTCCGCCGCCAGTTTCAATAACTGAGCTTTATCGGCCGCCGCATCTTTCTGACGACGAAACGGCACCAGCTTGAAATCCGCCTTGATGGCCGGACATAGATTCGAATCACCGATCACGATACCGCCCAACTTCTGGAACGCATGGATCTCGTCGACCACTGGCTGTGCCAGAACTTCGCAGTCGGAGAGAACCAAAACCTTGTAATCCTTGAGCCCATCCCGCAGCACATGTTGTTCGTAAATTACTTCCGGCTGCAGATGAGCATGCTGCAGAGCAAAGTAGACATCTGACTGCCAGCCGCCAGCATAGCCCCACGTACTTTTCGAAGTAAAGGCAAAGGTCGTGAAGCTTTCCAGAAACGCGACGTCACTCTTCGCCGCCGGAATCTGACGCAGTGCCGGTCCCAGGGGCTGCACAACATCGTGAATCAGTCGAGTCAGCTCGTGCTGCAACTGAGGATGCGTATACTTGTAAGCGTGGCTGCCGTCAGTGGGCACCAGAGAACTCCAGCCGTGATACATGATGCCTTCGACCGGCCGGGCGATTTTCGTCCAGAATGCCTCACGAAGATGATGAGGATGAATCGAGAAAAAGCTCGTACTCGGATCCTTGTCAGCCCACTTCGCCGGGGAGTCTCCATCACGCGGTGACTTCTCAGCAGGCGCTGTGGTTGAGCGATACCAGAAGAGTTGAGTCATCTTCATTACCCGCGCCGCAGGCTGACGTCCTCCAGCCATGGCGAACAGTTCATCAACCGGCAATGACATTCTCAGAGGATCCGGATCGGTGTATGTCCACTGCGACAGAACATCCACTTCGCCGCCGCTGCCCCACAAAGGAGGACAACGCACCACCGGATCATTAAACGACCACAAGTCTTTTCGCTGCGACTGTGCATGCATGCCTCGATGCACAGCCGAATGAGCAGCATTCCAGCCATCACCAACCGACCACCACCATCGATAAAACTGCAGTTGCGGATGATCCTCCGGGATGACTCGATCGGACGGAAAATCCTTCAGAGTTGTATAACTCGGAGGATACTTCGATGTCACCCATTCTGGAAACTCGGCCATCGGACCGAACGCCTGACGATAAGCCGCAAGATCGGACTCGGAGAAAGATACTTCGCTCTCATCGCGGATTTCTGAGTTTGCCAGCACGCCTTCAAACGCCGGATGATCCGCATAAGTCTTCGCGATCGACGCGCCAGCCATTTCAAATGCTTTCAGCACTTTGGGGGCGTTTGGAGTCAGAGCTTCTCGTTTGTATGTCTTGCCTTCCCGATCGACCTGCAAGTGCTCAGGTAGATAACCGGCGAAGTACGAGGGCGACGTCGCCGCAAGAACTCGAAAATCATTGACCAGCGCAGTGTCCAGCATTTCGATCGCTGCGGGTACTCGTTCAGGACTTAACATCGAAACCGGAACGTCTGACGAGGTTGCCGCTTTGTAATCCACATCCCCGCCAAGGCAATGAGTAAAGCCGATCTGCTTCAGTCGCGGCAGTTCAGTCACGACATCCGTTACGCCGCCGATGCCCCACATGATGACCGGCATTCTGTGCGGCAACCGACGTGGCACCAGATGAATCGTCGTAGTCTCTGTGAACTGTCTTGACGGCTCACCGGGAACTGTCACGTTCAGCGTCACGGGATACGCATCGGGGCGAAGAGCTGTATCAAACGTAAACTCGGCGATGTGAACGGAGCCTGCAGCAATCTCCGGCAACGCAGCCTGCTGAACGGCGTGGCCTTCGATGATGGCCTGCAACGTCGCTCCTGTAATGGGTTTGGGACTCAGATTACGAATCGATGCGGTCCACTTCGGAGCGGGCTCAAATCTCACGAAAGCCTTTCGAGGCCACTCAGACTGAATGCGTACCTGCCCAAATTCGCGAACGCCGCTGGTCAGTCGGACTTCATCGAGATAGCCTGGGAAGCCCGGAAAGCTGCTGCCCAGTCGATCGCCGATTGATAGGGCCAGTGAACCCGCCGAGATCGCGCCTCGCCCCGGAGCATCGGTACCACCCAGTGATTCCCCATTGCGAAAGAAACGGACCTTCCCTTTGCCATCGTAAGTGGCGGCCACGTGAACCCATTCATCGATCACAAACGAAGCGGGTTCGGAAAGGAAGTTCTGTGACTCAGAAGAAAAGCCCAATGACAACGTCAGTTGCCGCTGTTGCTTGCCATCGGCCGCTCCAATTGAGAGCTGATAGTCATCTTGACCGGCGTATTTCTTATCGATCAACACCGACCAATCGCGCTGCGCGAATTCGGGTTTGGGCTTGATCCACAATTCAAGAGTGAACGCTCCGCCGGGCGACAGACGCGGTGAATTGGCAACGATGAAGCCATGAGATTGATCGGCTTCCGGATAGCCGGCAAACGATTCGAACGCACCGCCAAACTTCCCGGCGGACGACAGTTTGCCGTTACGGATCGTCGCCGGAGGATTCTTCCCTGAAGAATCAACACCGTCTTCCGTATCAAACTTCCACAACCCCAGCACCTCCGAACCTGTTGCGTTTGTGCCTTCGTAGGACTGTTCCCACGGTGTTGCCACGTCGTCAGCGTTTGCTGACAGCGTTGCAAACAGCGTCAGGCAGAGAATCGCGACTCTCGCAAGGGCGTAAGCATTTCGCTGCGGCATGGTTGTTCCTTTATACGAGGCCGACGTTTCGGATGATACTTCATTCCGTCTGAACTCATTCACCAATTATACGGGTGACTATGGGAACCGCAGGCCGTGAATTCAAGTGTACGAGTCCAGTGGGTTAAGGTAACGCACCTGTTGATTCTGAATGTTTTGCAGAATGCGACAAGCGTTGATCTGTTGCGGCCGATCTAAATGTTGTGGCCGGTCTACCGGTCCAAATGTTGTGGCCGGTCTCCGACCGAGCCACAGCCTTCGACCGGCACGGTCTCCCACCACGCGCCGCATGCACGCCGAAATCTGGAGACCTGCGGTCGGGAACGTGCGGGGGCGGGAGACCCACGCAAAACAATGGAGACCCACACACAACAATTGCCGGCGCATTTTCAATGAAGCGGCTGCTGACTTCAGAATGATTGGTTTCTGCACCCTTTTCTGCACTATGAGCTCAGGTCTCGGTCTTGTTTGCCGTTCTAAGATTCCAACAAGCCCCGCTTTCGAAGCGAAGACTTAAGCTGATTCAGCGTTGGATATTTCTTCGCCAGATGCGCAGCCCCACGGCGAGCCATCCTGTCACCTTCTTCACCCCCGATCGCTTCACGCAAATCGGCCAGAATATCGGCAGCGGCTTTGTAGTTGTCGGTTCCTCGAGCGTCTGCAAGTTTCTCTGCTTCTTTCAACCATGTGGCTGGTGACGCAACCATCTCTTTCATTCTTGCCTGCCGTTCTTTTTCAGCCTTGGCCGCTTAACGTTTAGCCTTTGCTGCTGCCTCTCGCTGGCGAATGATGTTCTCGCCGGCTCTCAGAGCTTTGCATATTTCGAGCAACTGATTGAACGTTCGTCTCTTCTCCGTCGTTGCCCACGCGATGTGTGGCTGCGCCGCGCGAATTTCGGCAATCGTGTCGGCTTTGATCAATTGAGAATCCTCAACCAAAAACCGAGTCAAGAGTGACTTCGCTTGTTCGGCATTCAACGACGACGCCCAGTCTTCCAATATTTTGTCCTGTGAGACTCTGTCTGGGGCATTTTCCACACCTTCGCCAGCAGCCTTCAACAACAATGTGTCGAGGCCAAAGAACGTCAGCAACTTCTCACAAGGCCTTGGCAATTCTGCAATTCCATGCGGCACCGGAGGTTCGATCGTTTCATCAGGATCATTGTCGTCATCATCCGCTGCACACAGCCACAGCAGATACAACGCCCGGAGATCTCCTGCGATCAAGCTTTCGCGAACGTGAACGGCAGCGTCAACATATTCGTCGAACTCCCAGGCTTCGTCAATTTCTCCCGGCTCATGATACGGACAGAGCGACAAGATACCGCCTTTCCCATTCGCATCCTTGCTCCATTTCAATCGTTCGCCATCCACAAACCTCGACCATGCTGTCTTCTCAAACGGCAAACCACCAGGCAGTCGCAGCCGGATCGCACGCACACCGTAATTCGCGTAGTGCAGAAACACGTCAAACCCGTTCCGCAGCAGACCGTCCACATCGCCACGAAAGTCGCTGTAGTGATACTCAACCGTCAGCGACCTCCGAGACACCTCCGCCCGCGACGACTGTTGCTCAGCGAACGCCAACTGCTTGTCATTCAGCGGCCGGTCAATCGCTCGAAACTTGATGTATTGATATTCACTCATGATGACTTCATTTTTTCCGTTGCAGAATTCCTCGCACCGTCAGAATTGACCATCGCACGACCTGAAAATTTTTCAGACCGCGCGCAGCGGACATCCGGCCCCTGACGACACAACCCCGCTCGAAGTCACATCTCTCATGAGCCCGCCCCACATATTAGCGCGAAAAGTATAGCGATCTTCATTCGATCCAGCGCACTGAAGTGCACACAGAACACAAAGCTCGCACGATTGCTGCGGGCGTCGATGCGGAAGGTTTGCTGTCCTGTTGCATCATACGCCGATGTCGTGCGGCAGTTGAGCCGGGCGATGAGCTGCGTCCGAGCTCCTGCCAAATCGTACGTGAAACAGTGCGGGTTCCCCTTCTGGTTTCCACCGGCCCTGCCATCGACTCTCGCGAATGCCTGAGCGATGTCGTTTCCAATGGGCGGATTTTCTATACGTCTCAAGCCAGCGGCTTCGTGGTCTCCCAGACCTATGGACTCGAATCCGCCGACCTGCCGCCCGCCTGGGAAGTGCGGTGAAGCTGGTTAACAGACTGTCGCAGGTCTGGCTGAGTTCTCAGAACGCCTGACAAAACCGGGACTGGCTCCCGGACAAATTCGGAGAACTTTCGGAAACACGGTCGGCGAGGGTGCCTGTCTCGGTTTTGTGTGCAATGTTGGCGTCCTTCGTATCCCGCCCGCGCATTTGCACTGCGATCTGGCGAATATGCATCGGCGGTACGGATGGCGAGGAAACCTTACAAATCCGTTTGTTGAGTGCGTCGGTGTGTCGGACGAATGGCACTTAGTTAACGCTTCGTCGCTTGAGCAGTTCTCGTTTGGCCTCATGTCGTGGCTTCATAAGCATGTCGGATTTTCGGGGATTTCGTTTCCTTGCATGCGGTTCGAAACGATCGGGACGATCGGCAACTCGATGCACCACAATGGCTTCAAGCAACTGTTGATACAGTACATCTCGGTGGTCTGAGCCACGACCGTCGTGGTAAGCGATCAGAGGTTGGAATGCCTCCAGTGTTTGGAGGGTTCCTTTGAAACTGATGGAGCGGGGCGGAATCTTATGCGTGTCGGCCGCCTGAGCCATGATCGTGCGAATGAGATTGTAAGCCAGAATATGAGTCCAGATTTCTTTGCGAACGAGCTCTGGTGTTTTGCATCGCAGAATGTCCATTTGGAGGGTGACCTTGATTGCGCGCAGATCGAGCTCAGTCTGCCAGTTCGACTGCGACCAAAGGCGCGGCTTTTATCGTTGTTGGAAGCGTTGGTTTTCATGGTTTCGTTATCCTTTCTTCGGCTACTTCGTGGTGGA
>JBIIIF010000136.1:0-18308 GCA_044235005.1 Planctomycetaceae bacterium
CACTGAATGCGTATGATCCCGGGACTGGTGGCTTCGACTGGAGTCAATTGGTAAAGGCACGTTTAAACGTTGTTGAGTAGCCCCGGTTAGTCCACTGCATTCCTGAATTCGCACCAACAAACACGACGCTCGGTTCTTTGCGGGACCGAGCGTTTTTTTGTTGCCGGATGCTCCAGCGACAAGATGGGGCTTTGTGCGTTCGGCGGGCGGACAGAGGCTCTCATTCAACTTCGGCAGAAATTGCCGATGAGGAACTGGTCTTGAGGAAACTCCGTGTTTGCTGCGAAACTCCCGCCCGGTGATCTGCTGGCGCTGAAGGAATTGCGGTGAAGGATCCTCGTCACAACTTCGAATCTGCTGCTCTCCCGATCATAACGGCTCTGGGTCTGGTGGCCGTCTGCGCGGGTTGTTTGTCGTCGCCGCCAAAGGCCGGAATGGCCGGCGGAAGTACTCTGCAGGTCGCCGATGGCCAGCGTGATGCTCTGTGGGAGCGTGCTGTCGTCGTGCTGAATCGAAATCACTTCCAGGTCGCTCGTGAAAGCAAGCTCGAAGGAATCATCGAAACGGAGTATCGCGGCGGTGCGAATATCCTCGAACCCTGGCATCCGGATTCCGTCGGTTTCCAGAATCGCATGGAGAGCACTCTCCAGTCCATCCGCCGCCGAGTGACCATCTATATGCAGTCGTCCGGCGCAGGGACGATGCTGGTGAACGTGCGAGTCGACAAGGAAATCGAGGACCTGCCAGGACTCGCCGCTAACTACGAAGGCGGTGCGACATTCCCCGAGTATCAGCCCTTGAACCGAGATCTCGATCAGGTCGTTGGCCAGTCCGGCCCGTCACGATGGTTGCCCGTGGGACGCGACCCGCTGCTCGAACGAAAACTGACCAACGAGATTCAGGGCGCGTACCTGCCGTAGCATGCTTGCTCGTAGTGTTGGCTTCAGTTGGCAATCCCGCGCACCCATGCCGACTCATTGGACAGCGTCTAGCTGGACAGCGCCATGTTGCCCCCCTCTCCCCCGATTTTTTGCGGATGCTGCGTGGTGTTACATGGCAGCGTTCTTACAAAAAATTGGGGGAGAGGGTCGGGGTGAGGGGGTTCGCGATTGGTGATTTGTTCGTTATCTACCCCGTTATGCCCCCTCATCCGGCCTGGCGGCCACCTTCTCCCCCGAGGGGGAGAAGGGACTGCGGTCTCGCGGCAAGTATTGATCAAATGGCAACTTCGGTGAATACGAATCTGCAAACATCACGCTGTCAAGTTAGTTGGACACCGCCATGTTGCCCCCTCTCCCTAGCCCTCTCCCCCAATTCTTCGTGTCCATCCTGCCATCTAACAACACACTCTCTATCCGCAAAAAATCGAGGGAGAGGGGGCAACAGGACGCTGTCCAGTCAGGAACAGTCCCGAAACAACTTCCGGCTGTGAATCAATTGGAGACTCAATTGGTGTGCCTGCGTTCGCTAAGGCTCACTTGTCACACCCTACAGAAAACGCTGGAACTCGATAAGGCGTGACAATCGCAAGGGCGACCACGCCGTTCACGGATACTATTTCGATCCCAATTCGGCTTACAGGTCTCCCTCAGAGGCCGTGGTGAATTCTTTGCGATGAGCGATCGTCAACGCCGCCGCAAGAAACAGCACAACAAGCGTCAAGAGCCAGAAGCAGTGCAGAAACGCGGAGCCCTCTCCAAAGACGTAGGAGAACGACGGCATTTGCCTGACTTCATCGTTCAATGGCATCCACTGCACCAATAAAGACCGTAGCCGAAACTGGACTGTCAGCCGATTCACCAGAGCTGGAATAAAGCCCAGCACAACTTCCACGAATCCCGTGTACATTACGCAGAACACCATCGCTCGCTTGGGAGAAATTACCCCGACCAGCAGGTACACGGCAGAATACGAAACACACGACAGGAAACTCAGGGCCACAAGCCCAATCCAGATCTGCACCGGTGTCACCGCATTGGCCAGCGCGATCGAGGTCGTCGCTCCCACGACCGCCGCAGTGAAGCCCCATGTCACTGCAACCAGATACTTGCCAATCAACAACCAGAAGATGCCGTTGGGACGCGTCGCCATATAAACCCACGACCGCTGTTCCAGTTCGGCCGCAACTGCAGGCCCTGCTGTCAGCAGAACACTCAGGGCCGAGCAAACACAGGGAACCAGAAAGTAGAGCGTCATCGACCAGAAGTTATCACTCTCCTCCCCGCGAATCTGACGTTCAAACCCCGGGATCGCACGTATCAGAATCGTCAGGACGGCCGGAAACGAAGCCATGACAAACCACCAGACAATGCGTCCGGCTGTCAGCGATCGCTTCCACTCGTATATGAACACGGCCCGCAGCGCATTCACAACTCACCTCGATGAATCTTCATCAGAGAATTAAACAACGACTGCAGAGAATCATCTGCCGTCTTCATCTCAAAAATCTTCAAACCGTCTTCACGGACCCACACCGAAATTCGCTCCGCCAGTAGGGCTCCATTGCGAGTGGTGATATTGAGGATTTCATCCTGCCCCAACGCGGACACTCGTGCGGCATCCGCCACGTTTTCTCGCAGCAGCCGTGCGGCCAGATCACGACCATTATTGCATCGCACCTGAATCTCCATCGGCACCTTGTACAGCAGCTCATGAACTTCGGCTGCTGTCCCCGAGGCCAAAACTCGACCGCCGGAAATCAACAAAAACGACTGCGTCAGCGCTTCGACCTCATGCAGCACGTGAGTCGCAATAATCACACTGCGTCCCAAATCAATCCAGCGCCGCAGGGCATCGGTCATCTGGGATCGACCAACGGGATCAAGTCCGCTTAAAGGCTCATCCAGAATCAACAACTCGGGCTCATGAGCAATGGCCTGAGCCAGCTTCGTGCGCTGCCGCATGCCTCGTGAATAGGTGGAGATCGGACGATTCATGCCTTCAACCATGCCTGTCATTTCCAGGCATTCGATCGCTCGATGCTTTGCCTTTGATCGAGAATAGCCCTGCATTTCCAGGAGATAGGTCACCCATTCCACAGCATTCGTTGAAGAGTACATGCCCTCAAAGCCGGGACAAAACCCGATCCGCCGCATCAGTTCGGGATTATTTCGAGGATTAAGCCCAAGAACTTTGACCGTGCCTCGCGTCGGCAATAGCTGTCCGGTGAGCAGATTCAGCAGGGTACTTTTTCCGGCCCCGTTCGGTCCAAGCAGACCATAGGCCCCCGGCGACAATTCCAGCGTGATGTCGTTAACGCCAAGCACCCGACCATACAACTTGGTCACAGATTCGAACTGAATCATCGGCGAAGTGGACATGGAGCTGACACCAACAGTAGGAGATCTAAAGAGAGAAAAACGCAGAAATTTCTACGGTGTGACAACTTCGCCGCGAGAACGCAGTCCCTTCTCCCCCTCTGGGGGAGAAGGAGGCCGATAGGCCGGATGAAGGGGCTTTCGTTGAAGGCTGCGTGCTAAAACGGCCCCTCACCCCGGCCCTCTCCCCCCAATTTTTTCAAGAACGCTGCCATGTCACACCACGCTACATCCGCAAAAAATCGGGGGGGAGAGGGGGGACAAACAAAATCTGCGCCCAGAAAAGGTGTCAGGAACCAATAGTGCGAAGCACCCTGCGGGCCATTTGGCTATTGGTTCCTGACACCTTTTCTGATCGACTAAATCTGCATCGGAGCCGACACACGCCGATAAACCACAGCCAGCGAAACGGCAGTGAGAACTCCCAGAGTTATCAGTCGAGTTTCAATACCAGCCACGGCCAGGCGAGGATCCAATAGCCATCCTGTAACATCACTGAATATGTGAAACAGTGAAACACACTGCATCATGGAATCATCGCCCGGCGAGGAAAATGGCACCGCGATGCTGTAGGTCAGGAAGCCCAGAATCCAGATCGCAAACCAGCCAAACGATGCATAGCGAGATTCCGTGGTGAGGGAGGACAACATTAACGAAAGTGCCGTACACGGTACTACGATGACGGCTGACACACACACGATTCGAAAGAATAAGTCCCAGGTGGCACTCAGCACACTGATATCCGGCGACAACAGAACTCCCACGACGAACAGACACACGGCCGGAAACAACGTGATCATCGACAGATAGGCAACGACTGTCATCGCCTTGCCAAGGATGTACTGAGTCCTCGACAGCGGCCGCGAAAAGTACAATAGAAACGCGCGAGAGCGAAAGTCCTGTGAGATCAACGGCGGCGCGATCAATCCGACCATCGGGATCAGGATCAACGGCTGTGATCGCCTGAACAAATTCAACAAGAGTGACGACCAGAACACATGCCTCCGTTCTCCCGGAGTCGCTTCTGACTCAAGAAAATGCTGCAACAGTGCGTCCGCGTCACTTCCAATTCCATGGCCTAAAAGCAGGATGGACGTCAGATTCCCCAGAACATCTCGAGCGGCCCCATCATTTTTCTCTGCTTGTTCAAAGAGAAAAATCATGAACCCCATAATAACACCGGGAACCCACGCAAAAAACATCATGCGGCGCAGCCACGCACTCTGCCACGCTCGGCGGATTCCGATTTCGGCAACGACCATCCATCGCGTCCACGGTGAATGCAGCGTTCCATTCCATTCACGGTAACCCAGGTTATGAATCGGCACGATGAACCTCTCGCACGGCGTCCAGAAAAATCTGCTCGAGTGAATTCTTTGAGGGCGTCACACTGCGAATTACGCAATCCGACTCAGACGCAGCCATCCAAAGCGTCGGACTCAATGAGTCCGCATCACCGACAATCTGTAACTGCTGCGGAAGAACGATCTTTGCCTGCAAACCCTTTTGTGTGAGCCTTCCCAGCAGCTTCTGACAATCACCGGTCACCTGCACGGTGACGGAAGGATCCGGCATTCGGCAAAGAGCTTCCAGTGAATCGCTGACTCTGACCGTACCGCGAGCGAAGATCACGACACGATCACAAACCGACTGAACATCGGGAAGAATATGAGTACACAGAATCACAGACTTGTGGAATTCTCTCGCAAGAATTCGAATGCGGTTGAGCATCGCTTCTCGCTCTTCCGGATCCAGTCCTGAAGTCGGCTCATCAAGAATCAACAACTTCGGATCATGCACGATGGCCATCGCGAAACGTAACTTCTGACGCATACCGGTCGAGTACGTTTCTACAGGACGATATCGTTCCTGTCCCATGCCGCAGAAATCCAGGATCTCGTGCCCGCGGCGTAAGGCTTCTGTTTCAGAGAACCCGGACAGTCGAGCGGCCACCTGAATGGATTCAATCCCCGAAAGACCATGCACATAGCAATCATCCTCCGGCATGTATCCGATTTGAGTTCGCACCTGAGCAACAGACTGGCCGATCGGAAAACCAAGCACATGACCATGCCCGGAGTTAATCTTCACCAGTCCAAGCAGAACCTTGATGAGAGTACTCTTCCCGGCACCATTCGGCCCCAGCAGCCCCGTGATGCCCTCATCAATTCGCAAGCTGACGCCCGAGAGTGCTCGGAAGGAGCCATAATCTTTCGAGAGATCGTTCAGCTCAATCAGAGCAGGCATGAGTGTGGCGCCCGGTTAAGAAGCGAATGTTTGATCAGGTGCTCAGAAAAGGGGTCAGGAACCAATAGTGCGCAGCACCCTTCGGGCCATTTGGCTATTGGTTCCTGACCCCTTTTCTGAGCACCTCGTTTTATCAGATATGTTCGATTACGGCTTTTCGCCTGAGGATTCTGCCAATTTCAGAAGTTCCGCCAGAAGTTTCTCCGAAGCGGTCGGCTCAAGGCGATTTGTTCCAATCCATGTTTCGTATCCACCCAGTTGCATCTGGCGAGGCGTCGGCAGATAACCAAAATAGCCGTGAGCCAGTTCGACCATGAACGCATGCTTCGAGGGACACTTTTCACGGAACTCAAGTCCGATTTCACAGAAGACTTCACACGGCATGGTGCCAATGCAAATATCTCCTATTCGCAGGATCTGCACCGGAATTGTTGTGTTTTCAGGATAGCCAGCCAACTTTGTCGCGCGTTGAGCATAGATGAAAGATAAGTCCGAATCGCTCTTTGCTCCCGCAGCAATCGTCTCCTGTGCCCATTTGGCCTGTTCCGGCGTTGGCTTGCGCCAGGTGATGACAGGTTCACTGTAACGTGCATCGAGTGTAATCTTGTCGTTGTACTCAAGCGTCTTTGTTGCCGCCAGGACCTTCACAGCACAGTCTTCAGCCACATATCGAATCTGCTCGTACGGCTTTCGTGCAGATCGTGGATTTTGAAAGTTGATATTGTTGATATCACCACTTGTGGCATTCGCCATCATCGCGACAAACGGAGGAACATCTTCGGATTGAGGCACTGAGATTTCAGCTTCAATCAACTTTCGCATGTGCTCGCAGTAATAACCAAAATAGTCTGAAGAAATATGCCCCGAACCCACGCCCCCCACGTAATGCAGCGAGTATGCAGAAAAGATCGAGATCGGACGGTCCTGCAGATCCCTCACGGCAATGATCGAAATGGCCGGATCAATCGGACCAGCGGGTTCCATCAGATTGGGGCTGCCCGCGGGGGGATTCATTTTGACGATGTCAGTCTGGCCAAACGGGTTCGGCGGAACAGTTCCCGGTCGCATATGCCAGCGACGGTTAAAGAGATGTTCCGGAACATCAACGGAACCGAAAGCCAGCTTCGCCGGACGAAGATTATTGATGGCTCTTGCCACTCCATCGACGATTCGGCGAATCACGAACGCCTGATACTCATTCGGCTTCTGCTCCGGCTCCAATCGATCATCGCCCAACGCACTGGGAGCGGAATGCGTATGCGTCCCACTGATCATCACATTGGCCACAGGGATCCCATGACGCTCCAGAATCAGGCGGCGAGCTTCCTCGCTGACAATCCGATGAATGCCCAGCAGGTCGCAGACAACCAGAGCAATTTTTTTGGAACCGTCATCAAGGACGAGGCATCGTACGTTCAGCTCATCATGAATCTGCGTGGAAGAAAACGGCACGAATCCACCAATCACCGGTGCACCAATGTCCGGGGTGATATTGCTGATCGCCGCTCCAGCCTTTAAGGACTCTGCACGAACCAAAGGGCCGGAGCCCATGACAAGCACCAGCACAACCAGTGAAAACAGAGTTCTCATAGAGCCTCCTCGAAGTAAAGATAGTAGTTAGTTCGTCCCACATCGCCCCCTTCGGCCTCGTGCCGAAGATGAGCAGGTTTAGTCACCTGAGAAGCGTTCTTTCATCATGCCATGTTGCCCCCTCATCCGGCCTAACGGCCACCTTCTCCCCCGAGGGGGAGAAGGGACTTCGATCTCGCGGCAAACGTTCATTAATAGGCAACTTCGGTGAAATACGAATCTTCAAAGAAGACGCTGTCCAGCCAGGGGCTGGTTGCAAAACGCTTCACCACTCAGACACGCTGAGTAACGTCGACAAAAGAGATTCAAGACAACGCCAGGTATGTATCTCAGCATCAGCCATCGATCACGACTGTTTTTCCGTTCTGTCCGGAAGAGATCCCGAACACGATGTACTCGGCGACTTCATCAAGACAATTGACCATGCGATGCGGCTCCCGTGGCGAAACAATGACCGTATCACCGGAGTGCATCAGCGTCATCGTTTTCCCAACATGCATCTCAACTTCACCCTTTAGCAGCACGAAGATTTCCTGCATGTCTTCATGGTAATGCAGTTGAAAGGAGGACTTGCCGGGTAATCGAGCCCAGTTCAGCATCTGGACATGCCCGGCCTGAAAGTCGTCTTTCGTGGCGATAACCCGCTTCAAGACACCGGGATTACGCGGATCCTCATGCGAAGCCGGAACGAAGCCGGATGCGTTCGATAGAATTGACTTCATTCCAGTTGACTCCGAAGATTAGACACGATTGAAATAGAAGGGTGAGTCAGTCGAGCATCTGAGGTCAGCATGCCGGTCGACTCTATTGTTTCAGATGTCAGGAGTTTTGACGAATGGCAGGACCGAATCGTCCGGACGAGAGCCCAAAAGATTTTTCATTTCTGAATTCTGATGCCGCAGTGCCGGATCGACCATCGTTTCCAACATTCGATGACACGCCTGCGACTTCTTTGCCTGAACTAAACTTCGGCTCACCCCCTGCTGCAGTTCCGGACCTGTCCGGGATCGTGGCCGAGACCGTTTCGTTTCCATCAGCGCCTCCACATGCTGCAGCGGATGATCAGACTGAGGCGAACCATTTGGAGGCGGATCAGACTGTCATGATGCCTGCTCCTGAGACTGATGAACCGGCCGAACAGCCGGAAGCACCAGCGGTCCAGGCCGCCGAAGCGATCGCGTTTGAGCCGACATTGGCAGAACCTGAATCCATCGCCGCGCCAGAGGCAAATCTAACTCCGGAGCCAGAGCCAGCAACTGCGGCTCAATCCGAAACAAAGCCCGCTCAGCCTACGATGATGCCCGCCTCGGCTGAATCGAAAACGCCGGAGAAACCTGTCGCAGAAAAATCTGCCGCGGAGAAACCTGCCGCGGAGAAGAAGTCGGCCGCTCCTGTCCAAAAGAAGTCCTCATCGGCTGTTCAGGGCTATGCGATCGCAATCACTCTGCTGATGATCTTCTGTCTGATGACTGGCCGGCTAAAGTTGTTTGGCAACGCAGCATTGGAGAGCTTGCCGGATATCCGTCCTCTGGATTCCAACGAGTTCAGAAAAGTGCCTGATGGAACCCCCGTCCCCGAAGGCCATGTGTTGAAGCTGGGCGAATCTCGCCGCTTCGGAGACGTCGTGCTGACACCAGTGAAGGTGACTCGCGAACCTCTGATGTTCGAACAATTCCAGACAAAGGCCCCCGCGACAACGCTCACGACTGATCCTGTCCTGAAGCTCTGGTTACGGTTTGAGAACCGATCAGGGTGGTACGCATTTCCACCGTTCGACGCGGGATTGATGTCGCATCGCACACCACGATTCTCCACAGACGAATCAACGATCGTCAATTCCATGCTGAATGTCAGTTCGCCAGGAACATCATCGCCGGTGCGAGTTCTGAATTTTCTTCAGACAATGGACAATGCCTTTGTGATTGTTGGGCAACAGTCTGGAAAGGTCATCCTTCCTGAGGAGACCTTTGAAACATTCATCGCTTGCAGCGAAGAAATTCAGTATCTCACGGCAACACCGGAGACAGGCTATACGTGGCGAGTCCAGTTCCGAAAAGGCGTCCACGGATCATCCGGCCATGGCGTGACGACGTTGGTGGATGTGCTGTTTTCAGAAACCGACATTACTGACGCTGCACCGCCAGCAACTCCGGCGACAACTCCGGCGGCGGGATAAACTCGCAGGACACCTTGGCCCAGAATCTTTCGGTCACGAATTCTTTCGGTCTACCCAACATCAAACCTGACGAAGCTAACCACCATGTCGCCCGACAAGAGAGATAACAAATCGGCCGAAACGTAAGTCTTGAAGTTGCGCGTTTCCGGACTGAGGAAGATCAAGCGGGCGAAAACACAGGGGATTATCATAACCCGACGCGTCAGCGAGGGATTTCCCTAAACACTGTGTTAAACGCAAAGGCACAATCCCTCGCTGACGCAGCAGGTTGGGATGGCGGCAAACGCGCAACTTCAACAAGCGTGAGCGAGGGATTTTGGGGGAAGAACTGTTCGAACGTGAAATCGCAATCCCTCACCGACGTTTCAGGTTGGGATAGTCCCAGATGCTCAGCGTCGAAAAACGCAAGCCACAGTTGGAACACCGCGACGAATTACGCCTTCAGCCGGCTCAGAACTTCTTCCACAATTCGATCCACAGGAATGCGTTCCTGCACCAGTGAATCACGATCGCGAATCGTCACGCACTTATCAGTCGCCGTATCACCATCCACCGTGATGCAGAACGGCGTACCGATTTCGTCCTGTCGACGGTACCGACGACCAATTGCAGCCTGCTGATCATACTGAACACTCAATCCAGCAGCCTTCAGCTCACCGTAGATCTCGGCCGCCTTTTCCGGCATGCCTTCCTTCTTGATCAGAGGAAAGACAGCCGCTTTCACAGGAGCCAGACGCGGATGAAATTTCATCACAACGCGTTCCTGCATCTCACCTTTTTCATCCGGCTGATGATCTTCGTGATAGGCTTCACACAGGAACGCCAGCGTGCCACGATCCGCCCCGGCGGAGGGTTCGATCACATGCGGGATAAATCGTTCGCGAGTCTGATCGTCGAAGTACGACAGATCCTTACCGCTACCACGATGTTTCGGAGTCCCATCCGCCAGCTTTTCAACTTCCAGCTCTCCCGCCGCATTCTTGGCCAGCTTGCCTTCCATGTGCGAACGCAGGTCAAAGTCGCCGCGATGAGCAATCCCTTCGAGCTCACCGTATTCGCCGGCATCAAGGAACGGAAACGCGTATTCGATATCGGCCGTTCCTACGGAATAATGAGCCAGCTCGTCCTGATGATGATCGCGCAGGATGATTCGATCCTTTGCGATGCCCAGATTCAGATACCAGTTATAACGACGATCGCGCCAGTAGGTGTACCATTCGCGTGACTGTGACGGATGACAGAAGAATTCAATCTCCATCTGTTCGAACTCACGAGACCGGAACGTAAAGTTTCGCGGTGTAATCTCGTTACGAAAACTCTTGCCGACCTGGCAAATCCCGAACGGGAGTTTGACTCGAGTACTGTCGCAAACGTTCTTAAAGTTAACGAAAATCCCCTGAGCCGTCTCTGGTCGCAGAAACGCGGCGTCATCTTCCGTCCCCAGCGCGCCGAGAATGGTCTTCATCATCAGATTAAACTCACGAGGATCCGTCAGAGTACCAGCTCGTGATGCATCCGGTGCGAAGATCTTGCCGCGGTCAGCCGCACTGATCGCCGCCAGTCCGAGAACCTGCTCTTCGATCTGCAAACGCTCGGCGTCTTTGGCTCGAAGCTCGAACAGTTTCAGAGCTTTCTCTTTGACATGTTCAATGGCGTTGGCTTCTGTCGTCGTCACGAAGACACGATCAGCCTCTTCGGGAGCAGGGGCATCCGCTGCTGAACTGGCCTTGGTCAGCTTCACAGTCTTGCCGTTGCACTTCACCCAGTGCCCCTTGACGTGGTCCAGGCGATAACGTTTCCGCGTCTCGGTGCAATCGACCATCATGTCATGGAACAGATCATAGTGCCCGGAGCACTTCCAGACCTGAGGATGCATAATGAGAGCTGACTCCAGACCGACCATCTGAAAGGTGGCTGGGGCGCCGGCTGGCTGCAGGAGTTCATTGTGAGCCGACACCATGTCGTGATACCACACGTCACGAACGTTGCGTTTCAGTTCTGTACCGAGCGGACCGTAATCCCAGAAACCGTTCTGCCCGCCGTAGATCTCAGAGTTCTGAAAAATGAATCCTCGGCGTTTGCAAAGGGCGACGATCTTGTCCATCGAACGGGTCATGAGACAAACACTTCTTTCAAGAGTACTAACAGACGGAGACAAATCACGCGGAAAGTGACAGTCACGGTGCGGCGGATTGTAGAAGCATGGCCCCACCGCGCAAAGGAGAGCCCACAAAGGCGGCAAAAGTTCGGAATGCAAGGTCTTTTTCGGCAATTCCAGAGCACTCGCCGCCAACAACGCTTGCGAAGAACGGCATCACGCCAGAGGTGGCAGAACCCAGATTTCATTGAAATCGATGGGCTGTTCACAACGGTAGCCTTCGTGCCGGATCAATTCCAGAATGGCAAGGAAGACGCCTACGATACGAGACTGGACCTTCTCACCTTCAAAGAATGAGCTGAAAGCAACACGGCCTTCCAGAGCAATTCGTTCGCGGATCTTCTCCTGAAACACCGACATCGGGGTTTCGTCCATCCGAATGGCGATTTCACGTTCCAGGTTTGGAATTCGCACGATCCGCGACAGCGCACTGACGAGGTCCCAGAGTTCCACTTCGCGGATTCGATCGTCAGAGCGATCTCGATTAGCAGCCGGGCGATCACTGCTGAGTCTTGGAAAACGTTCCATCCATTCCGAAGCACGATCTTCCAGAAGCTTTGAAGCTTCCTTGTAGCGTCGATACTCCATCAGTCGCGCGATGAGATCGCTGCCGGTTTCTTCTTCCGGCGAGTCTTCCGTGACGACAGTAACAGTCGGCAGAACTTCTCGGCTCTTGATTTCCAGCAGTGTGCTGGCGACAACCACGAAGTCACCGATCAGATCGAAATCCAGAAACTCGAGGACATCAATGTAGTCCAGAAAGTCAGTCGTAATTCTGGCAAGTGATACAGCACAGATGTCTACTTCCTGCTTACGCACGAGATACAGCAGCAGATCCAGGGGACCAGCAAACAGTCCTGTATCAATGCGGTAGTCGGTCAGAATCATGAAGGTGACTGCCTGAGAAAGCGTGGGGCACTGAGGTCGAACCGGCAAAAACGGCCGAGACTTGTTTTAATCCTTGCGACCTCTCCGTCTGCATCGTCGTTGCGACTGTTACATCTGGAATGTTTTGTTCTGTTCCACCCCCCAAACCCTGAGCTTTTCCTGAAGTTCCGCCAGAATGCGGCAAGTCCCTGTCTGAAGTTTGAGAACACTGTCATCAACGCGATTCATTTCGCACAATAAACAACAACGAGTTTTATTCTGCGTATGGCCAACCTTGACACTATCCTCAAGATTGAGGCTATCTTCAATAAGGTGTCCCGCGAACGCTCGGCCTGAATACATACCGTGCGGAGAATAGAACTCAGGCTACATGCGACGGGATGTGAGACTTCAACATGGCGATCGAATTCGACTGTCCTTATTGCACGGCAACAATCCGAGTTCCGGATGCCTACGGCGGGAAACAGGGACGTTGCCCAAAATGTGACACACGACTGCTGGTCCCTCTTGTTGTTCGTCCGGGTAGCACCACGGTCCCGGATGCGTCGTCGTCCCCAATCACGGCGAATCAGTCGCCAGTGATTCCCGGCGCCCTGCCTCAAACAGAAATCTTCGCCACACCAGTACCACCAACATCGCCGGTGCGACATCGCCGTCCTGCTCGAAAACGCCCCAGCCGGGCGCTGGTTGTGGGAATGCCGGTCCTGTGTTTTCTGATCTTGCTGGCGGTGATCTTTTTCAGCGTGACTGGCAGTCTTCCGGAACTCAGCGGCGAACTTGCGGCCCGGCGACTGGAAGAAAAGAATCTGCCGGGAGTGACCATTCCGTGGGCCGATACGGGACTCTCTCCTGATGACCGAACCACCCTTCGCGATTTCCTCGCCATGACCCCGGAAACACTGCAAAGTGAGATTATGACATGTCGTCTCATGGGGAAAGCAGAAGGGATCGAGGTACGTCTGACAGCAGGCGCGGGCAACGAATGGTTCGCCGTTGACACGGCTGGGCAGAAAGCCCTCGCACTCTGGCTGAAGAAAGAGCGAGCCACGATCAACACGAACCGGATTGCCCTGTTGCATGAAAATCTGGCGGCCTACTGCAAAGACAAACTGGCTCAGATCGGCGGCGAAAAGCTGCAGATCGACGGCCTGAGTGTTCGTGACAATGTCGGCATCAACGCCTCAGGCAATGCACTGAGTTACGTGGTGATGGCCGAAGCGGCAAATCGCCAGATCCCGTGCTCCTATGAAGACGACAAGGGCACGCTTTATTTTTGTCTGCCACGCGAGACTCAGTCGTTTCGGATTCGTGGACGGACACTCTCAGACAAATCGAAGCCATTCGCCGGTGACTTCACGGCTGTCGTTTCGGGAATCAGTCGTCCTCCAGTGGGAACTCCGGAATCTGAAAGCAGCGAGAAGAAGGATTCTGACTCCACTGAAATGGCACCGGACGGAGAAATGTCCACGGAGTCGTCCGACGAAACAATGTCGACCGAAGAACCCTCAGATTCGAAGATGGAATCTGGCGAAGGGGAAATGGACGAGCCTGGAATGGGTGCGCCAAAGAAAAAGGCGATGATGGATGACGACGAAATGGGTGACAAGAAGATGGGCTCCAAAGAAATGGACTCGATGGAGATGGAGAGTCCTCTGATGATGGCTCCGGGAATGGAAAAATCGAAAAAGAAGCCGGGGCCGAAATTTGACGAATAGCTCTCGCCGCGAACGACAGGGCAGGGCATTCGAAATGGTACGAAACCTCCGCTGATGCGAAGAGAACCGGCCGGGCAATTGAAATCACGCGTCTTTCACTATTTTTGTCCCTGAGACATCACCCGACAAAGTGTGTCGCTTTTCAAAAAAACCGTGCGGACATTTGGGATTCGGTTTCTGACCTGTACAATCGAGCTTACTCCTGACCGGATGTCGGTGCGTGCCGATGTCCGGTTTCTTTTTGAAACCACCTGTTTTCTTTGCGAGCGTTCTTGTGCCGGCAACATCTGTGATTGGTTTGCAGTGGGGTGACGAAGCCAAGGGAAAAATCGTCGATATCCTGACGGAGCGTCACGACATCGTGGTCCGCTATCAGGGCGGCAACAACGCTGGACACACCGTGAAGTTCGATGGAAGAACTTACAAACTCAGCCTGCTCCCAACCGGCATTCTGCAAAGCCATGTGAAGTCCGTCATTGCACCGGGCGTGGTTGTCAATCCGCTGGCCCTGCTGAAAGAACTGGATGGACTCACCGCCGGCGGTCAGGATTGCTCATCGCGTCTGATGGTCAGCGATCGTGCTCATGTGATCTGCCCCTGGCATCTTCTCGAGGAGGCCGCCCTGGAAAAATCTCGCGGCAGCTCCGCCATCGGAACCACAATGCGAGGAATCGGCACCTGCTACCGCGATAAAGTCGGTCGGTCTCACGCCGTGCGTATTGGCGATCTGATTTGCCGCGACACGTTTGCCGCGAAGGTCAAAGAGATTGTGCCGTTCAAGCAGAAAATCCTGAACGCACTCGATCCTGATGGACCGCAGATGAATTGCGATGAAATCATCGCCGAGTACTCCGCGGCCGCTGATCGAGTTCGCCCGATGGTGGCTGATACGACGACCTACCTGCTGGATGCGCTTGATGCTGGCAAGTGGTTGCTGTTCGAAGGGGCTCAGGGAAGCCTGCTGGATGTTGACCACGGGACGTTCCCTTATGTGACTTCATCGAACAGCTCAGGGTGTGGAATTCACAACGGCAGTGGAGTTCCAGAACGAGCCATCGTGAAGATGATTGGTGTCGCGAAGGCTTATACAACTCGCGTCGGTGGTGGTCCGTTCCCTTCAGAACTGGACAACGAAATCGGCCAGAGGATTCGAATCGCGGGCAATGAGTTCGGAACAGTCACCGGACGTCCTCGCCGCTGCGGCTGGTTCGATGCCGTCGCTACTCGTTACAGCGCTCGAATCAGCGGAGTGGATTCGATCACGATCGCTCTGCTGGATGTCTTGAGCGGTTTCGACGAACTATTTGTGTGTGAAGCGTATGATATTCGCGGACAGGTCACTCGCACATTGCCAAGTCGCTGCGAAGATCTGGCGGCCGCAAAGCCCGTGCTTCGTCGCGTTCCCGGCTGGAAAGAAGACATCACCGGGATCACCGATTTTTCAAAGCTGCCCGAGTCTGCTCAGCAATATTGCCGAGCCATCGAAGAGATTGTTCAGAAGCCGATTGAATTCGTTTCTGTCGGCCCCGATCGGTCCCAGACAATTCGCATGTCGTAGCAGACTGCGGCTATCTGCAACGAACCTTCCGGCAGAGTGTGGGGAAAGCGATAGCCGGGATTCGTGGTTTCGAACGCGTTGAATAGCGGGTTCGAACCACGAAACACACGAAAAATCGCAGAGGACCAAACAGGATGTTCAGCCCTGGTCACGCTATCGCGATTCCATTGACCAAGCCGTTTTTGCGATTCCTTTCGTGTCTTTCGTGGCTAATAAAACTCCACCAACTCTGCTACGGAATCCATTCAGCCTTCGGTGCATCGTGAACGATTCGTGGTGTTGCCACCTGAAGAGCTGTCACTTCGTCAAGAATGGCTCGCACGCGTGATCTTTCTGTGGCAACTTCGAATCGCAGACGGAAGGTTACGGATTCTCCGGCTCCTAATAAGATGACTCGACCACCTTTGCGTTCCGTTCCCCGAGGATTCGGAAAGCTGCTGCCAGGCTCGAGGCCCGTGACGTATCCATCCTCAGTCGCCTGAGTATTCTTCCACAAGATAAACCACGGCAGAGTCGACGTGTCGAAACGCACAACGAAAGCTCGCTCGGAATCAGCGTCGCACAGAACTGCCACGCCTTCTCCCGAAGCATCGGTTGCCGCTTTCGTGTAATAAACCTGCTCCGCGTAGCCTTTCGTCGGCCCCTGATACAGATTCCACATGCTCAGTCCTGCCGCCGCACGCTCATTGCGAGGAGCGACTTCGCTGGACGCGGTGTGACACATCGAACCTTCTCCGAGGAACGGTTCGCCGATGTTGCAGTGGTACAACATCTCCACTTCTGCAGGCTGAGAACCGAGGTTTGTGACGACATCGGTCAATTCAAATTCGGCCGAATCCACCTTCGTTGTCAGAGTCGCCTCGAGGCGAAGACGTCCTCCAAACAAACATCCTTCATCAACAACACCGGTTACGGAAAGCTGATCAGTATCGACGCTGGCCGTGACTCGATGAGCAGGAATGTTGGCGACGCGACCATGCAGAGGAAGGAACTGTTCTGAGACAACTTTGCCGTTCTCATCAACAATTGTGTCTGTTCCCGGAGCACCGTGCCAAGCGAGTCCGCAGCGACAAATGAGTTCATTGAATCCATCCAGCCAGCCGATGCCTCCGCGGCGCATCTGGTCGACGAATGCCGGATTCACAGGACGCTCGACAGGGGAATTCCAACGAACAGGCACGCCGTCCACTTCGCCCTTCCAGACACCCATCCCACGCGTCGGCAGCAGTTGCAGCGACATGCGACCATTGTTCACCGTGACGACATCGACGCCATCGGAAAGCCCACCGACAAGGCGATGCATCGACACACAAGCCGCATGATGCGCGCTGGAAAGTCGCGAAACCACATCATGAATTCCCAGATCAACGTTAAGCAGATCGTGTTGAACAATAGGCATGTTTCTAGTTGCTCCAGTAAGAATGAAAACTATTCCGCACAGGCTGGGCGATAAACACGTTACCGTTCAATCAATGTAGTGGAATTCGCCAGACTTCCCCAAAACACAGGGATCTCTGGCAAGATCCACTACCTTATCTCCGTTCGTTGATCGGTATTGGCGGTAAACAAAAATGCCGTGCCTGCGACCAAATCAAAACCTGGCAAGTAGTGTTCTGTTATTTCTTTGCTTTGAACTGGTCCGCGGCTGCGGTCAGTTCTCCAAGGTCGAGAGTCTTTGAACCTTCTACTTTGAGAGTCCAGGCACCCTTTTCAATGGGAGCAGCAGACTCACCCTGTTTGACGTTCTGCAGGTATCCCGGACGTTCGTGCCAGAACTTAAACTTCCACTCGCCGACCGGCACGTTCCTCAGTTCGAAGCTCCCGTCGGCATCGGTAATCGCCACATAAGGATGATCCGAAATAATCAACCAGGCTTTCATCCACGCATGAATCGAACAATCCACTCGCGTTGGCAAGGTTTCCGGTTTGGCGAACTTCTTTTCGAGTGGCTGAGTCTGCGGAATGATTTCGCTGAATGGGGTCGAGCGACGCACGTAAACCGCGGCATTGTGAGCCACAGAATCGGAATTGGTCAGATGCATCACCTGCCCGGTCCGAATCGCCAACATATGAGGCTCAAACCGACAACCTTTATTATCCAGAACAGGAATCTCTTTCGGTGGCGAAGCCAATTCCGGGTGAATCGGCAGTTTCTCTTTGGTATCCAGCCAGATTGCGACATACCTCAGGCCACGATTGTCCTTGTTCACAATCAGTGACTCGTCGACAAGCCCGTTCTTGCCGCACACATCTGCGTCACGTTCAATTTCCAGCACGACTGGCTCGGGCGCATCACCACCATAAACCAACCGACCTTTAACCGTACCCCACTCCTGCGCGCACACAGATGTTGACAATACGCTTAGATACAGCGTCAGACAGAAGTGACACACTTTCATCGACGACCATCCTCTTTGCTGACGAGTGAACAGGAACAGTTGCAGGTAATCTCCACGGCCCGCGATTGCCCTGTGCAGATTGAACACTGGGGTAGTGGACGAGGCTACGAGTCCCGCGGGCCTGAATCTCGAAGGGGACTCGCAGCCTCGTCCACGACAAAGAACCCCAAAATCGAATCCGAACAAAGCGCTACGAATATGTCGCAGCAAGAAGCTCGCGTGCAGCAACCTTAACTCGGTCGGCCGTCGTCTCGGTCAAC
>JBIIIF010000137.1:0-18291 GCA_044235005.1 Planctomycetaceae bacterium
TTGCCACGGTCAATTCGGAACTGAAGGATATCTTCGGAATGTCGGCCGATCCAATGTTCAGCGAAGTGGTCCGCTATAACAACGCGATGCCGCAGTACCATGTCGGACATCTGGAGCTGATCGCACAGATTGAGTCGGCTCAGGCAAAGATCCCGGGCTTGCAACTCGCTGGCAGCGCATATTATGGGGTCGGCATTCCCGACAGTATCGCCAGCGGACAGACTGCGGCTGATCGTGTGCTGAAGGGCCAGGTGGCCTGAGCTTCGTCTGTTCAACGCCTCTATTTGCCTGTCGCTTCGTAGATCTCGGCCAACTGCAACGCAACGGTCTCCAGTTGCTTTAGATACTCTGCTTCCGGCAGGCTGCTCTTCTTTTTTCGAAGATCCTCGAGCTGAGCTTCCAGCTCATCGCGCTTTTCACGCTGTTCTGAAGTTAGTCTTCGTTCTTCATCACTGCGAACAAAGTGCCAACGAGCGGCATTGCGGCCATCGATGAGCTCAGGAGTCTCGGCGCCGTCCACGATGCGATCGCCGACATACAGTTCTGAGCGAACGCCTTTGCCGTCACCGTTGTCATCCAGCAGCGAGTGTTCCGTCGCAAGCCGTCCTTCGGTTTTGTAGAACTCCGCCGTGCGTCGCGAAGCAAACAGCCACGCTTCCAGCAGCGACGTTTGTCCGTCTCGATTGATGTCGGCTTCCAGCGTACTGATGGCTGTCGACATAGCGTCGCCAAATCGGCTGTACTGGATCTGGTTTCCGTCCTTTGTCGCCGTGACTACGATTCGATCGGGCCCCGACAGAACATTGATGAACGGTGCGGAACACGAGGAACAGACCACCGTGGCCAATGGACGCTCCAGTTTCTGACACGCCGTTGCCAGTTCTTCAGCGGTGATGTCGGGGCCATGCAGATTCCAACTGGCTGTTCGACCATCGAAGGTACCGTGACCCAGATACACAATCCAGAGCGGTTCCGACGATTTCATACTGCTTAGCGATTCCAGCGAGTGCACCAGTTTAGTCGCATCTGTTTCTTCCGGGATGGAGGCAGGAGCCGCGACTGGTTCCGGCGTTGATGCAGGTATCACCGATGCGGAAGGCTCCGAATCGCTTTTCCCGATCACCGTGCACGTGATCCCCGCACGCTGAGCCGCCTCTTTCCAACGTACGGCCCACGTTTTGAAGTTTGTTGCATACTCTTCTGTGCCAGGTGCACCAATGACAAGGATCAGTTGCTGCGACGATTCCGGCGCAGAAGTTTCGGAGGGAGACTCCGTCGGTGCCGGCGATGCGTCCTGAGCCAGAACACAAGGCGACAAAGAAACGCCGCAACCCAACACCAGCAGCCCTGCCAGTCGAATCAACCGCCGGCGAAGCAGGATGCTGAACGGCTTCTCAGGTTGCAGTCGGTTCATGGCAAACCTCTTCGGCGACGCAGAGTCCAATCGGTTCCGATGCAGGCCATGGCCGCAAGGAAAACCCACCACGAATGCCAGATCGGCCACGACCAGACTTCCACCAAAGGAGCACTGCTGTGTGGAAGGCTGTCTACAAAATCTTCCAGTTCATCCAGCTCCAGACTTCGGCCACCCGTCGCTTTGGCAACGGCTTCCAGAAATGCCCGATCGACCTGGACTGACTTGAGTTCCTTTTGATCCGGCTGACTGGCCCAGCCCGTGGAAGCAACCAGCGGTTCGGTTTCCCCGTCGTCGCTCAGCACCGCCGTGACGGCGGCTTTCCATGCTCCCGGCTGCGCAGCGGCTACGCTCACTTCGAACAATCCCGGATCCTGATCCGATGGCTCTCCGGTCATCTCAAAAACCTGACCATCGGGACCGGTCACAATAAACTTTACGTCGGCATTTTCACGAGCTTCAAAGTCGACTCCACGAACAAAGGCCGTCAGTTTCACGCTGCCTGTTCCAAGAGTCGGCTCTTCGCGAACTTCGAGGTCCATTCGCTTCGGAACATCTGCCACCAGCCAGCGAACCATCTGCCGACTGGCTCGTGCGTGATCACTCAGATCTTCCTCAGGGTCTTCCCCTGGAGCGACTACCCCGCCTGAATCCAGATCCGTTGTCGCAGATCCTGGCCCATGCAGCTTTCTTAAACCTTCATGCAATCGCCAGCGCCAGAGATCTCCGACGCAGAGAGCGGCCGTTCGACCTTTGCCAAAACGTTGTACGATCAATGCCGGCCAATGATTGTCCTGTTCATCCTTCACTTCCGCCATAATGACGGCTCCCGGCCGAACGAATGCTGCGGAGTTCAAAGTTCTGAATGGCGGCATTGATTGCAGGCGTTCTTCTTCTGCGGTCTCTTCCGGACGAAGACGAATCCAGGGCTGCAGCCAGCCATCGCGAGTCAGGCTCAGGCGAACCTCGCTGGCCGGAGCCTCCATCTCACGACTCAAATCAATCGGCAACATTTCGCCGATGGGTGTTCGATCATAATCTCCCTGGCGAAACGATTCCTGGCCGCCCATCATCAACAGACCGCCACCGCGTCGAGACACATAGTCGTAGATCAATTGCATCTGGTCGGCCATAAAGAAGTCAGCTTCAACGTCGTCCAGAATGATGGCATCGTACTGAAACAGCTCTTCAGCCTTCTGAGGAAATCCTCCGCGAAGTTCGTCGTCGTCTTTGGTATTCAGCCGAACCAGAACCGGCTCATCATATTCTTCAGCAACCTCGGCATCTCCATCCTTGAAACCGCGAAACAGCGAATTGGACCGTTCCCCGGCGTTCCCTCGAAAATCAAACTTCGCTTCCTTCTTTGCGATGCGAATCAGTGCCACCATCTGAAGCTGCGAATCCGTCTCGACCGCGCGCCTCAGAAATTTAAACTCCCAATTCGGCCGACCAGACACATACAGAATCCTGCGCGGCATTGTGCCTCGTTCGACGGCGATCAGTTGTTCGTTGTTCACGGTCGTTGCTTCGGATGTGATCTCCGCGCCGGTATCATCTTTCAGCACGGCCTTCAGGCGATAGAACACTGTGCCCGCCTCTGTGGGGCGATGGCGAAACTTCAGCGGAGAGACATCGCCGATCGCTTGCGTCAGAGTTTCCAGTGGGGTCCCGGCTGCATCCATCAGAGTCACGGCCACTTGTCCGGTCGTGACATTGATCGCACCTGGCTGAACCTGAATTGTCACCGGAGCATCATCGAACGCCGTCTGCGTGATTGAGTAAGTGCCGACAGCAACATCAGGCCGGGATTTGTCTTCTGGTGGCAAGACCGGAAAAACCGGCGGCATGCCTTTGAGCGAATCCAATGACTGCGCCGTATCTGTGGCAATTCCATCAGTTAGTAACAGCACAGCCGCAAGCGGTTGCCCTTCATAACGTTGCTTGATCTGGGACAGCGCTGTGTTGAGGCTGGACGCGCTGCCGTTGAATTCGATCGGATCAAAATGAGGCACCTGCTGCAACCGATCAGCAACAGTATAGCGACGCAGTTCGAAGTCCTGTTCGAGACGATTCAGCCAACCGACAGGATCCGACTTTTCACCGTTCTTCAATGCGTCTGCAAACAGATCTGCACGAGTCACATCGGTTGAATCAGCCTGAACCAGATGACTGCGACTATTGTCGGCGAGGACGGCCACGACGTTGGCTCCGGATCGCGGACGAGAACTACTCCAGAGCGGATTCATCAGGCAAACGGCCAGCAGCAGCCAACCAACGATTCGCAGGATTGGGCCCAGCGGCATCGCGGTCAGATGCCGGCGATTCAGCCACAAAGCCAGCAGCACGCCGACAACGGAGACCGCGATCGTGGGCACGATCCAGCTTCGATCACCGATCACCAGGCTTGCAATCAAAGGCACAACCATGAGCACGAATCAGGCAAAAGCAACGCGGGCTGAGTTCCGGAGTATTGCAGGCCATCCGGAAGAACGACTGAGCGTACGACGAACTGTGTCCTGGTCCGTCACCAAAGTAAACTCAATCGGCCCCTGATCGACAAAAGATTGCCGGGCTCAGTGAGGATTCAGGAGTGTGGTTTTCTTCTTCAAAGTCCTGAGTGTCAGAAAAATGCTCAACGTACAACCAAAGAAGACGACCCACTGAAAGTCCACGTAGTATTTCTCTTCGGCGACCACATGTTCCAGGAAATTCAGCATGAGAAACGCAATGCCGATCAGCAGCACCGCACAATATTCACGTCGCAAAACCATTCGCAGGCGAAACGACCGAGAAGGAGCGACCCAGCCCGACAGCCGGGGCAGAAACACCGGCGTGATACACGACCATGCGGAATAAGCTTTTCCAAATTTTTCACTCAGAAACGCTTCTTCAGCTGAGATTATTCGCTCGTAATAGATCCAGAACAGACATCCCGTGATGGCGATCAGTGACAGGTCGGCGGGGACCATGATGATGCCCATCGTGATCAGAAAATTGCCCAGATACAAAGGGTTGCGTACAACGGAATACCATCCAGTGGTATTGAGCTCCGACGCAAGCTGGCAGGCCGTGTTGCGTCCGGAAGTACCGTTATCGACGAATCCCACAGTCGTTGCACGAATGATCAGACCAAGCATGCAAACACTCAGGCAGATCCAGTCCCAGACATTCTGAGCCGAATGGCTGCCGGCAAAATACCGAAAGTGGCTAAGGCTCCATAGCCCCGGAATCAATAAAAACAGCGGCAAAATCCCGCGATGTCGAAACAGCCACGCTCCGTCACGAGCCATTCTTTCTGTGATCATCACCCGTTCCTTCAGGTCTTAAGAATCGCTGCTGCCCTCAACATGGAAGGCAACCGGCCGCAACGAAAAGCTGATTCTGCCAACTCTTCGGAAAAATGCCCCAGCCTCAGCCCCATAAATACTACAGCCGTAGTATATCAGCCGAGCACAGCGGCAACAATATCGATTGCCTCGATCCACAGCGTAAGCGCCGTTGATAATTGGCGCGGCATGGAAGTGCGGTGAGTAAAACGGGAACGAGGTTGGTAATCGTGCCGGAATGACGCGTGAAATTGCACTCACAAAGCCACACGTGGGACTCATTCTTCTGACCCGCATGATTCATCACGCGAGGCAGATCTCGCTGCGTCCATGATCAATCAACGTGATACAGTTTTCGATACACCCGAAACTCCTCCCCGTCGGTGGTCATGATGACGAGTGCCCATTGATTCGGATCTGAGGAATCACAGAAAGCCAGATCTTCCAGAGACCCGGCTCCCTGAGGAGCAATCTGGCTTACGATGCGGAACAATCCCGTTTGGTTTGCAGCAGTCGGGATATAGAACAGCAGTTGTTGAATGGCGAGGGTGCGATTGCCGGGAGTGTTATCGCCGGCATTTACGATTTGTTGGCCCGAACCTGAGTGAGATCCCACAGGCCACTGCCCCACAAGTGCCACCGGAGTCCCGTTGTGGAAGATCATCGCAGAATGAATCGGAACCTGATTTTTATCCAATGCCGCTCTCAATCGCAGGTGCCCCTCCGGCGTCGTCACCAACGTTGAGTCACTCCAGTCGATCGATGGAAGCTGGACAGCCTCCGGCTCAAGCGAAAGAGTACGAAGAGAAACAGGGGACCACTGCTGCACTTCCTGGCGGATGCTGTAATTCTGAGGAAAGTGGCCAGTATAACTTAGCGGAGTATCTGACTTGCGTTCCGGGCCATTGCCATACACGTTCTCCCAGTCGGCCGCGGTGAAGGAATCCTCGGCTTGAACCACGAGCTGTGATTTGTGGTCGGTCTCGATTTCGGTTTTCGCTCCCAGAAACAATGTCTCCAGCACCGTCTGCCGGACAGGAATCCCGTTGTCGACTATGTCGGTAATCACCAGTCGCCCGCCAGTGTCTTCACTGCTCATGTAGTCATGGGCGACTGCGATGGTCAGAAACGTAAAGCAGACCGTAACGATCGGAAAAACAATCCAGGTGTATTTTCGCAGTCTCAGCCAGCCCAGCACGAAATAATCAACGGGCCCGATGGTAAGAACATAGCCGGAAAGAATCAGTCCGATAACCCATGTCGGAACCATCTCAATATCTTCAGGCAGCAGTATCTGCTCGCCAAACGACAGCAGCGGTTCGGTTCGCGGACTCAGTCGTTCCGCCCCACCGAGGTAACTTTCAAGATACGAAACGTTAAAGTAATGACGTCCATTATCGGATCGATGAAGTAAGGGCAGAAGGAAACTTTTCCTGTCACTGCTCCTGAGAGCCTCGGCCGTGATGTAGACCCCCGCTGGATCCATCTGCACATCGATCCCTAACCCTCGAAGCCAGTCCAGGTACGCCGCCTCGGACCACTTTTCTCCCTTCCAGATTCCGCAACTGCGACGGACCTTCCAGAGAAACCCGACAACCTCGCCCAGATCCTCTTTGCCCAGCCGCGACTCAAGGTTATCGACGGCCGGAAGAATCACGACTCGACCAAGCCCATAATGGCTCATCAGCACAGGATCGTTTTCATCACTGACGACAATTAATCGCCCTTCATCATCCAAAGTCAGGTCAGCAGCATCACTCTGCTGTTTACCGAGCAATGTTCTGAGCAATTCCAGATGCATTGGCTTCATCGAAGCATCAGGCACAATACAGACACTGCCGCCAGCACGGACCCACTTTAAGAGTCCGTCCATTTGATTCTGATTCAAACGAGCCAGCGCGCCGTCGGAAAGGAGGACGACGTCAAAGGCACAGTACGACAGAGGATCGAGCGGAAGATCGCGAGCGGCCCATTGTCCGGAAAAATGAATCACCGATCGACCAACCATATTTGTGGCAAACGCTTCAGTGGCCTCCTGAGCTATGGTCCGGGGTTTCTCATCGACCGACTGATTCAATGGGTTATAGTTGTCCAGAGACAAGGCTGTCTCCAGAAAACGACGATTCCTGCTGGCACTCTGACCAATCGTCTCGGCACAACAGGAACACAAAAGCACGCTTCTCTCAGCAGGATTCGAAGTAATCAGATCATATGCCTGCGGAGGATCTTGTTTATCAACGATGGAACTGAGTGGGATCTGTCCCGTCTCTGTGATGAACACTGCCTCGATCGACCAGTTTCGCAAAGTCGAAGTTCGCAACGGCGGTAAGACAGCGTTAAACTGATAATCCTGGCCAACCAGCACAATGTCATCGAATCGCAACTTCGCGATCAGATCCTCGGCCGTATAAAAATCCTTACCGTCGTAGATCGATAACTGAAGATCACCCTCCAGCATTTGCGGCTGGTTATACTCCAGTCGGATGCGCACCGGCAGCGGACCTGAGGATCGATTACGAATCGACATCAGTTCCATTTTCAGGCCCACCAGCGGTTTGTCAGCCGCGAGGCTCATGCGTGGTATGATCCCGACCAGCAGCGTCAGAAAGACGAACAAACCGAACGCTAACGCGTTCCCGCTGATTGAATCGCGATACGATCGACTCATGCGGCGGCTCCTCGCGCTCTTTGGAAGTACCACCATTCGAACAGCATGACTCCAAATGCCAACATCGCCAGCGTCCACCACAGAGGCTGATCCGAATCGATTCGCTCAGACTTCTCCGCCGCAACAGTGGTCTCTGTGAATCGCAAAGCTTCGACAGCCTTCAAGGATGACTCTGTGGTATTCAACAGGCCCGTCCCAATTGAAGTCGCTAAGTCAGCCCCCTCGAGAATGTCATATCTGCCGACTTTCGCCGCAGGAATCCCCGTCAGAGTTCCCGCCGGTGTTGAGGTGGCCGGAATTTGCTGACCATCCGGAGTCTTGATCGTGTAGCTCCGCTCCGCTTCAACACTAATCACCGGAAGTACGCCGGTTGGTGCCGCCGACACTTCTGAAAGCGACGCCTGCTTCAGAGCAGACTCGACTGCATTCGCTGCAATGATCGGAAAGCCAACGCGATACGGCAACGTGGAGCGGTCCGTATGGAACGTAAACCAATACGAAACGCTCAGCCCTTCTCGCCGCTGCAGCAATAACGGCCCGGCTTTCCCGTCAATCAGCACTTCATAACCCAACTCTTCCAGCTCTTTCGCACTAATTCCGGTGGCCAGTCGCGGCTGCTCACCAAGTTCCAGATCCGCCAACTGCACATGCCGAAGAAACGGAGCCGTACGGTTCCAGTCAACAACATTGTCGACCTCTTCTTTGATCTCAATCATGGTCTTCAGATCGTCAGGGATCACACCCACAAAAACCTGAACGGGAGCAATCGCACCGCCCAGATCCGCCGATTCACTGATGATCAGATCGTAGTCCGGAGCCTTAGGCTTCTCATCAGTTCCATCTTCCAGTTCGATATTGGAGAGAACTCGAATCGCATGCCGCCACGACGCCAGCTTAGGTGAGGTCCAAACTTTCAACGGTCGAGCAGCCGGCAACGTTAGCCAGACACTATTGTCCACCGCCATCGAATCAAAGCCCGTGGGCACCAACCTTGCTTCCAGCAGTCTTGCCTCCGCTGACGCAACGGGAAACACCAAACGTTCGGCTTCCTCATTGGAAACTTCAATCGGTTGAGTATTCGTCTCGACATTGTTTTCGAAGAACTTCAGCTCGGCCCCACGCAGATCAACAGAAGACCCTGAAACTCGGACGAAAACTTCCCACTCCTGCGGGCCGCTGCGGCGAGCACTCATTTCCGTGATACCAACATTCGCGCCGCCGGGGTCAACTCGCCTGACATCCAACGAAAATGGTAATTCAAAATCAACCTGATCCGGCAAATTGCCGTCCGTCATGATCGTGACGGTTTCAATCGGGAACGTGCGAGTGTAAGCGGCCGCCATGCGTAGCACATCATCCAACTGCCCCGGCAGATCAGAGGGCTCAAGCAGATCCAGAGCTTTCAACAACTGCCGTCGATCGCTGGTAAAATCCGTCAGGCGGCGCCCCGTCGCGGAGAACGAGAACAGCGACATTTTCTGATCGCCCGACAACCCTTCTATCTGCTCCCGCACCTGTTCTTTGACAAGTTCCAGTCGGCTTTTTCCCGTGATCTCGTCGGTCGCCGCCATGCTGGCCGAACAATCGATCAGCACAGGCATATACTGAGCAATCTCCGCGTCTGCCGACAGAAACGGCTGCATCAATGCCAGCACAAGCAAACACAACAACAGGATCTGCAGCAACAGCAAAAGGTTGCGGCGAAACTTTTGAAACGGCGAGTTCACTCGCTGGTCATTCACCACGCTCTGCCACAGTACCAGCGATGGAACTTCCATCTTTGGCCGCCGTAGTTTCAGGAAGTACAGAATGATCAACGGGATCAGGGCCAGAAAGAACCAGGCACCGAACAGATTGACGAAGCTGGGCCATCTCATCGCAGAATCCACCCCTGACGACACAGTTGATCAAACAGGATCGACTGAATGGAAGCTCCGGAACTGGCCGACAGAAACCGTCCCTGTCGACTGCGACACATCGTATCGAGCTGACTCTGTAGCCATAACCGCTGATCGTTGTAAACGTTCAGTAACTCCGAGGCATTCGTGATGTCGAGCGTTTCTTGTGTTTCGCTGTCGACGAATCGCAGATCTCCCTGAACGTTCGGATTGATTTCAGACTCCGCCAGAATCTGCAGTCCCCAGACTTCCAGTCCGGAACTGTAGAGCATATTCATGGGACGACTGATATCACCAAACGTTAGAAAGTCGCTGATGATGATGGCCACCCCGCGTCCTCGATGAAACCGCAGCATTGTCTCGATGGCTTTTTCAATCGCCACGTTGCCACCGCCTTCCAGTTGCTCCATAAAGGCCAGCAACTGACGAATGCGAGTTCTTCCCGCACCCGGCGGAAACATCCACGGCTTTTCCGGCTGTGAATGAATCGCATACGCGCTGACTCGTTCAACGTTCAGCAGGCCCATGATTCCAAAGGCCGCCGCCGCCTGGCGAGCTCGCAGCAGCTTGTCTTCAAACAGCATTGACGTGGAGGCATCGACCAGGAGCACGACATGCATTTCTTCTTCGTGCTGAAACTGTTTGATGTAGGGACGTCGCAGGCGAGCGAAGATATTCCAGTCGACGTATCGCAGGTCATCTCCGGCCGCGTAATCTCGATAGTCTGCGAAGTCGGTGCTGCTGCCGCCTTTGCCGGAAAGATGCTCCCCGCGACTGCGATTGGTCAGTCGACGAATCGGCCGCAGCCTCATCCGCTCAATCTGATTCAGCAGGGCATTGTCGAAGAGTGATGTAAACTGAGACGTTCCGGTGGCCACTCTGTGATTCCTGAAACCTGCCGTGTTTTCTGATGAACCTGCAGGACAAAACATCTCAAAAGCCTGCCAGCCGCAAATTTTGTCTGTCAAATCCTGCGACCAGAGAGGAAAACCTGCCTGCAGGCAATCTAACAAAACCATTCTGAGGTTTGTACCAAAGGCTGAACGGCCATTATCTTCGTGGTGCCGACTTCAGTCGGCTCAACGGTTCAACATCAGCAAGCACGTTGGCTGAAGCCAACGCTACGAGCCAATTCCCCGGTAAGACTCAATCCGTCAGCCACCCGTCCGCCGTCCATCCTCTCGCCAGATTGTAAGCTTTAATGAGCGACATCAGGCGTTCTTCGGACAACTGAGCACGAGCATCCTCCGGAATGGCTTCCTGCAACAATCGCTGCGGCAAGGTGTCTTCGGCCGGCGTCCAGCCAGCTTCGATATTGAATCGCTTCCGAGCCGCCACAATGCGCTGTGCCGTGGCGCGAAGCTCGGTGGCGGTGACGTCCCAGCCCGTGACAAGAGCCAGGATCTCGGCCGACTCCGCAAAGAAATCCGTGAACACGCCGCGCAGAAACTTGCACAGAATCAGCGAATCCATCAACGCGGCTTTGTCTTCGGTTTCGATCGCCAGATGGACTGACTCCGGGCCAACCCGACGACGATCCACAGCGTCCGAAAAATCGACCTCGTAGGCTCCCGAACGATTATGGTCAGCTCCCCGAGTTCCCACGGCAAAGCCCAGGGCCATCATCTGGAGTCCTCGCGGATCATAGCCCGGAAACTCAAGCCCCTTCACCTGCGGAGCGAAATCGATCGAATCCCCGCCAACTTCCTGCGCCATCGCGCGGCTGCCGAGTGCCAGAAGGCGACCGATTCCTTCGCCACTGATGATCAACTCGAGAGCTCTCAGCAGAGCTTCCCCCGAACCAAACGTCAGCCAGTCGCAATCCTTCAGGAGTCCTCGCTGAACACACTCCATCGCAAACCCGATTGTGCCACCTGCGCTGATTGTATCAAGGCCTGCATCGTCACAAAGACGCGATGCCTTGAGCACAATCTCGGGATCATTGATGCCGCACATCGGCCCCAGCGCGAAGAGATTCTCGTACTCCAGCCGAACCGGTTCGCCGCCTGTTTTCAGACTATAAAGATGCTCGCAGCCAATCGTGCAGGCGGCGCAGGATGTTCGAGTTCTCTCTCGCGCGACAGACAACTCTTCGGGCGAAATTTCAATGGCTCCGGAAAAACTGCCCTGCTGAAAATTGTGCGTGGGCAAAACATTCAGACGATTAAACGTCAGCAGATTAGACGCGGTGCCGAGTTCACGATACTTGGCGGTCGCCGGGCCAAAAGATTTCTCGGACAACTGTTTGGCAAGCGTCATCAGCTCAGATGTGCGAGCCCAGGTGACTCGATGAGAACCTCGCACCGCAATCGCTTTGATGTTCTTCGATCCCAGAACCGCCCCACTGCCACCTCGCCCCGCATGTCGACCGTCGTGAGAAATCGTGGCATAGCGAACAAGCCGCTCACCCGCCGCGCCGATCGTGGCCGTCTGATAGTCCGAGCCGAAACGTTGCCGCAGCAAAGTTTGAGTTTCCCGGTTCGTAAGTCCGAAATAATCCTCGGCTGGCTCAAGACGAATCTGGTTATCATCAATGATCAGGATCGAAGGTGACTTCGCTTTTCCAACAAGCACAATGGCGTCGAATCCTGTTCTCTTCCCCGCAATCGCAAACCCACTGCTGGCCAAAGAGTCGTTGATGCGATTTGTCAGTGGACTTTTACTGACGACAGCAAACTTGGCAGATGTCGTAAGTGGACTGCCCACCAAAGGGCTGAATACAAACGCCAAAGCGGCTTCAGGCGACAACGCATCGACAACGGCGGATTGTTCACGCAGCAGAATCGCCACACCAAGACCAGCTCCGCCCAGATAGCTTCTCAAAAGAGTCGCATCCAACGGAACAGCAACCGACTCCCCGTTTGAAACATCGATGCGCAGATAACGTCCGTGAGATCCATGAATTGCGGACTGCGGAGAATTCATGGGATTTAATTCTCAGTCCAATTACGAGTACCGGGCCACAAACAAACTCAGAGACGCACAACACCTGCTATCAGCTCTGTTTCTGAGCCTGCGTCCATTCGATTAAATGATTTAAGGTCTTCAACGCTGCTCCGGACGCAATCGCTTCGGAGGCTATTTTCACTCCGGCCTTCAAATCTGTCACTCGTTCACACGCCAGCAAAGCAGCCGCAGTATTCGCCAGAACCATTGATGCTGGCACCGGGGCCGTGCCACGGAAGATTGACTGAATCACGGCTCCGCTTTCCGCCGCCGAGCTGACTCGCAGGGCAGCCACGGAACATTCCGGCAAGCCAAACGAAGCCGCAGTCCAGTCGTGCAAGGTCACTCGACCTTCGTAAATTTCGAACGCTCGAGTTGTGCCCCACAATGAGACTTCATCCAGTTCATCGTTGCCACAAACCACAATCGACTTGCGACCTCCCAATGCCGCGAGGGAAGTGGCCAGCAGTTCTGCGCGAGCAAACGAGCTGGCTCCGAGCAGTTGATACTCTGCGCCAGCGGGATTCATCAGAGGTCCCAGCAGATTAAAAATCGTCGGGAAGCCCAGTTGTTTCCTGACCGGAGCCGCATGCTTCATGGCTCCATGAATCAACGGGGCGAAACAGAAGGCGATGCCGACTTCGTCCAGACATCGGCCCGCCGCTTCAGGAGTCAGCGAAATATTCACGCCCAGACTTTCGAGCACATCAGCAGAGCCGCTGGAGCTGGAAACACTGCGATTACCATGTTTCGCAACGGGAACTCCGCAAGCCGCTGCAAGGATCGCGGTCGCAGTGCTGATATTGAACGTATGCAGGCGATCTCCACCGGTTCCGCAGGTGTCCAGCAAATGTTGACGCGATGTGGCAATCGGGGCCGCTCGACGTCTCATCGCGCGAGCCGCTCCGACGATTTCATCGGCAACGGGACCTTTGCAGGCCATGGCTGTCAGAAAGGAAGCAATATCGATCTGCTCACATTGTCCATCCATGATCGCGCCGATGCACTGGCAGGCGTCGGCATCGGTGAGATCTTGTCGTTGAAGCAGCAGGTCGACAGCGTTCTTCAGAGTTTCATTCATGTCAAATCATTCAATTCGGACGATTTCGGAAGGCGATCAGCGGAGTCAGTGGAATGATTCCTGCGATCGTCCAACAATTCAAAAGCGGCATCAGTGGTTGAGGTGTCGCGGCAGTCTCTCTTACTTCACAGCCCGAAACCAGCGATGTCGTTTCGGAAAGTTTACTATGGTCAATGACGACTTATCACGCGACGAGCCTTCCGGAGAGCTGGAAATCGAAGGAACTCCCACGCCATGTTCCTATCTGCCCGGCCAAACCGCGAAAATGACCTATCGCCTGGCCTACAAGCTGACGGAGGCTCGGTATGAGCAACTGCTGTCGCGGGGCTGGCGTCGTTTCGGCAGAACGCTGTTTCGTCCCACATGTGCAGCCTGCTCAGCCTGCCAAAGCCTGCGAGTTGTTCTGAGCGAATTTGAGGCGTCCAAAAGCCAGCGACGGATTCGCACCGGGGTGCCTGACACAGAGCTGATCATCCAGCGGCCGACCGTCACCGCCGAGCATCTGTCACTTTATAACCGCTATCATCTCGACATGCACCATCGTCGCCAATGGCCGTTTCGAGAGATTGATTCCGAGCATTATTTCGATTCGTTTCTGGATGGAAGCTTCTCATTTGCCCGTGAGTTCCAGTATCGACGCAACGGAGAACTGATTGGCCTTGGCCTTGTCGATATGACCCGGAACGTGATGTCCAGCATTTACTTCTTCCACGATCCTGAACTTCGCAGTGACGGGCTGGGCACGTATTCAGTGCTCCGCGAGATCGAAGAAGGCCGAACGCACGGCCGACAATGGCTGTACATGGGTTACTATATTCAGGATTGCGGATCGATGAACTACAAGAATCGATATCGCCCGAATCAGATCCTGCAGAGATATATCAGTGACGATGAAACGCCAGTCTGGCAATAGCACGCATTGCCGTTGTTGTACTCCTGCATCATGAAACTGAATCGTGTCAGCGCTAAGTCAGACATCGTGTCGTGACACTTTGTAAACCTCTGAATGATGCCATGTTGACTTTTGACAACATGGGCCATTCCGCAAAATTCTGAATTGGTCTTTCAACACCCTTTCCACTCGATTCCCAACCGTTCGAACGAGCGATGTTGCCTGTCGACAACACACCCGCCGGCAGGTTCAATGGCACGCTAACTGCCTGAGTGAAATCCAGATCTGAAACAACCTTGCAGTCAAGAGACATAACTGACTCAGTGGGAGTTATGGGGTGCCCGAGGCAGGTTGACTCTGGATTCTCTATGCGATCACCATCGGTGGGATCGTGTTCTTTCAAAATGCTCGGAATGCACAAAGAGGGTAGAAAAATGCTGAAGACTCTGTGGAACGACGAAAGTGGAGTGATCCTGTCAGCAGAACTGGTTCTGGTCGGAACCGTTCTGGTCCTGGGAATGATTGTTGGCCTCGTTGAACTGCAGTGTTCAATCGTTGCCGAACTGAGCGACCTGTCCAGTGCGTTCGGTAATCTGGATCAGTCTTACCAGGTTTCTGGTTTTGCCAGCTACAAGGACAGCGGCAACACGAAGGCACGTACTTATGGTGCGTCTTACTATGACCGAGCTGACACCTGCGACTGCGACGGCAACATGAGCATCGTCTGCAGCGACGAAGGCGAAACCTGGAAGTAATTCGTTCAGGATTAAAATGAATCGAAGAACACATCCGGGCAGAGCCACATGGCTCTGCCTTTTTTCGTTGACCGGCATTATTTGCCGAAAGATCGTTTCACCAGCGATTACAAATGCTTTCCTGGTCGCCCGCGACGCACTTCCTGCCGAACTGACACGCAGGTCACTCATGTCTTCAACAATGATATTGAGTAGAAGCCTGAATCGCGTTGACGCAACAAGCCAGCACCCACTAATTTCTCACCAAAGCAGGACGCTGCACAAACAAAGTCCTCGTTGAGCTGACAACTCCGCTTCATCCCGGTGAGAATTGTCAGTAGTCCGCATTCCGACAGATAAAACGGATCTCCGTCTTTCCAATCAGACGGCCATCCGGGGCGTCCTCCCTCTGTTGAATTGTGGTTCATCGAGTGAAATCTGGTTCGGCAGTGTGATCAGAACTGACCACTGATCCACTGCCGGCACCCAGACTTCGAGAGTGCTTTGAAACGTTTGGCGTCTGATGTGTTCGGCGGTCTTCTCCCTCTTCCGGGCTGAATACTGTCGAAGCGAACATTGGCTTTGATTTTCCCTTCTTATCCCGCAGTCGCTGTCAAACACTGATGTTTTCACAAGCATCACGGGTCAGATGGTTGACTGTCCTGTCAATAAAAGGCATTCGCATCACCGGAACTGCGACAGCAGTCTCCACGATGCCGGTGCGCCCTTCCTGATTTCTCCTGTTCTGTAAGTCTGTCACCTGCTGACCGCAGGCCTGGATTTCCATGCGCGGGCGAAATGTCCTGCATATCTCCTGACAGTCGCCATTCCCCAGTGTCGACGGAGCTTTCCCATGTCGAACCATGCCCAGCCTGCCGCTGCTGAAGGTCCTCAAACCTCCGCGCCTCAAAAGCGATTCGACAAGTCGTTCCTGCTGACACTCAGGACGCCGCTGTGCTGCCTGCTGATATCGTCCCTGTTCTGCGGCTGCGCGTCCGGGCTGATGTCAATGCCAGGTGCGGCGATGATGGCCAATCGTTTCTCCAAATCCGACGAAAAAAAGGCCGAGGAAGAAGAGAGCAAAAGCAAGAAGGGCAAAAAACAGAGCAAGGAAGAAGATAACGACTTCGGCAACCACATCGACACCCCCCTGCTCTCGGAATACATGAGCGTTCAGGGCAATACGATGATCGTGCTCCGCGGAGTCGGTCTGGTCACAGGCCTGAATGGCACTGGCGGTGATCCGTCGCCTTCCGCCCTCCGAACGCAACTCCAGAATGAAATGAATCGTCGCGGGGTCAAAGATTCAAAGAAAATCCTCGCCTCCCGCGATACCGCGATGGTTGTTGTCACGGCTTACCTGCCGGCGATGGTTCGCAAAGGCCAGCGTTTCGACGTTCGCGTCGCACTGCCTCCGAACAGCAATGCGAAAAGCCTCAAGGGAGGCTGGCTGCTGGAAACACGAATGTTTGAAGAGCAGAATGTTGAAGGCCGCGGCTCACTGAAAGGTCACAATTACGCTGTTGCTGGCGGAGCGATCCTGACCAGCCTTGGTGTCAAAGACAATCGCGAAGAACGTCAGGCCGAACTGATGTCGGGTGCCATTCCCGGCGGAGCGATCTCCTTGACCGATCGAGATCTCAGCATCATTCTGCGAACGGAAAAACGCGGCAGCCGTAACAGTCTGCGAGTCGCCGAAGCAGTCTCAAAGCGATTCTATCGATACAACAAATACGGCCAGCGGATTTCCTGCGCCGAGGCTAAAGACGACGCTCGCGTTGTGTTGAAAACGCATGACCAGTACATCAACAACTTTCCTCGCTATCAGGCTGTGATTCGGAATCTGGCTCTGAACGAATCCGATGTTGCACGTCGTATGCGAATGGAAATGCTGGCTCGCGATATTCTGGATCCGGAAAAATGCCAGAACATCGTGTCTGGTGTGGCGGCCTGCCCAACCGCTTTGCAATTGGAAGCCATTGGTGACGAAGCCATTCCGTTCCTGACAGACGCTCTGGAATCAGACAGCTTTGACGTGCGATTCCAGGCGGCTCAATCACTGGCTTATCTGGGCAACGCTGAAGGTGTCGAGATCCTGCATGAGGCGGCGCGTACCCAACCCGCGTTTCGCGTTTACTCACTCGTCGCCCTGTCTGTCGTGGACGATGCGGATGCCGTTCTGGCCCTGCGACAATTGATGAGCGAGCAGGCTCTCGAAACGCGATACGGAGCATTCCGTGCCCTGAAAGAACTGGATCCTCACGATCCTTCCCTCAATCCGATTGAGTTCGAGAATCGGTTTATCGTGTATGCAATCGATTCCACCGGCGAACCGATGGTTCACGTCACTCGCCGCCGTGCTCCGGAAATCGTGCTGTTTGGTCTTGAGCAGTCGTTGCGGCTTCCGGTCGTTCTGAATGCGGGCCGCAATATTCGCATCATGGGTGAAACCGGTCAGCATGAAGTGGAAGTGATCTACTATCAGCTCAACGCCGAGCCGAAACGTCACCGTGTTCCCAATCGAATGATCGACATTCTGCGAACGTGCGGAAAGCTGGGTGCAACCTATCCGGACATCGTCCAGATGATGATCGAGGCCGAACAGCAGCATAACTTCGTCGGTCAGTTCGGCATCGACCGCCTGCCTCAGGCCGGCCGCCTGTATACAAAGAACACTGACAGCCCAAGTCCTGAAGACGAAGACGATGTGAAACGAATTGGCAACTCCAAGATGATTCCCGAACTCTTCGACGAACTGGATGAAGATGAGCTGAAGGAAAATGAATCCGATGAAAAGCTGATGAACCTTAGTTTTGAAGAGGTCGCAAAGGAAGACGCTAAACAGAGCAAAACGCCGACCGGATCCAAACCCGAAGATGACTCCGAGGAAACTGCTGAACAGGATTCAGAAACGACGTCCAAAGATGACTCGGCCGACGGTGCGGATTCAGAACTTTCCTCAACCAGCAAGGAATCAGCAGACACAGAAGACTCGAAAGAGTCGGAATCCGAGGAATCGACGTCTGAAGAATCAGAAGCGTCTGACGAGACAGAGGCCGAAGCCCCCAGAAAGTCTCTCAGAGAACGTCTGTTCGGCAAAAAGAAATCTTCTGTCAGCGGCCTGACGGAACCAGCGGAATAAAGAACTCTGACCAACCATCGAACCGGCAGACATCGTTGAAAACAAACTGCCACAAATGACATCTACCCTGAATCGTTGCTGCGGCGACGACAACCAGGTCAAGGATAACGGTTAATGCTCAAGTCGCTCGAACTCTTTGGATTCAAGAGTTTCGCCGACCGCACCATCTTCGACTTCGCTGCCGGTATTA
>JBIIIF010000138.1:0-18222 GCA_044235005.1 Planctomycetaceae bacterium
AATGTCGCTCTGGCCAGGTACTCGATCCGTGCGTACGTCATGAGGTTCAAAGATTGCTCGGAGACTGTAATACTCCGTCTGAGCCAATGGATCGAACATATGGTCGTGGCAGCGAGCACAGTTGAATGTGACGCCCATGAACGCTTTGCCGGTATGTTCGATGGTGTTGTCGAGCCATGCGTTGCGATTGAAGACGTACCAGTTGCGAACCAGATACCCGGTGGCTCGCGCGGCCTGCAGATCATCCGGACACGCTTCATCAGCCGCCAGCATTTCGACAACCATCTGGTCGTAAGGCTTGTCAGCGTTCAATGACTCAATGATCCAGTCACGCCAGCGCCAGATGTGCGGCTTGCTTTCGCGAACCTCGGCTCCGTAACCGTCCCAGTCGCTGTAACGCCAGACATCCATCCAATGCCGACCCCAGCGTTCGCCGTAATGAGGACTTGCCAACAACTGGTCGACAACTTTCTCATAGGCGTCCGGCGAAGAATCGTTTTCGAATGCCGCCAGTTGATCAGGAGTTGGCGGAAGACCGATGAGATCCAGATAAACGCGTCGAAGCAAAACATGTTTCGGCGCGGGAGCGACGGGAGCAAGTCCACGAGCAGCATGTTGTTGAGCGATGAACGCATCGATTGGATGAACGGCCCCGGTTCCTTCTACTTGAGGTACTGCAGGTCGAACAGGTTTCAAAAACGCCCAGTGAGTAATCTGGTTTTCGTCGTCCGGAATCTTCGCACCTTCGTCGATCCAGCGTCGCAGGATTTCAATCTGAGCAGCCTCAAGCGGCTTACCTTCTTCGGGCGGCGGCATCTTCAGATCGCCGGTTTGCAGGACAGCCTGAATCAATCGACTTTCGGCACTGTTCCCCGCGACCAGCACGGGACCGCTGTCTCCGCCTTTCATCACGTGAGCGACCGCATCAAGTCTCAGGCCACCGCTGGGTTCAGCCTCATTATGGCACATCGCGCATTTCGCGCGGAGGATTGGGCGGACATTCTTGACATAGTCCACGGGAGCATTGGCCGCATTCGAGGATGATTCGCCCGGCGGCTTTTCGTCCGCGCGGAGACTCATCTGGGAGCCATACGACAGCAACAGGACAACGCAGGGAATGGTGCAGCGAAAAATGGTGACAAGCACTGGTTGCATAGGATCAAACCAGACGTTTGTAATGAGGCGAGAAATTGGGGGCGGGAGGCGCGCCGAACCGGAATAATCCGTTCGACAACTCCGGATCGTACCCTCGAAATCCGCCAAAGCCAACGATGGAATTCCCGGGACATACTCAGAGGGGGCCAAATTCGTGGTGAATGCGTAAAGACTGTCCACCATGCATTCCACGGATTCGTCGATTTCTACAACATCACCGCCGGTCAATTGTGTTGCAGCCTGCTGGTATGATATCCCTCTGCAAATGATGGCCATTAACGTGACGGCGGCCTGCGGGACTTGAATCGGGAAACAGTTTTCAGTGGCGAAAAAGAAAAGCGCAATATCAAAGACAGCGACAAAAACGGCACCGCTGGATCCGGACGAGCTTTTGGCTATTCGTCGCGCGCGATCGAAGTCGGTCATCGCGACTTTGAAAAAGCTGTTTCCCGAAGCGGAATGTGCGTTGAACCATGAGTCGGCTTTTCAACTGCTTGTAGCCACGATCCTGTCGGCTCAATGCACTGATGAACGAGTGAACCAGGCGACGCCGGAGTTATTCAGAACTTATCCGGATGCCGCTTCGCTGGCCAAAGCGACACAGGACCATGTGGAACGCATCGTGAAGCCGCTCGGGTTCTTTCGGAACAAAGCCGCCAACATCCGCGGCATGGCTCAGGCACTTGTGGAACGTTTCCAAGGCGAAATCCCGCAGGACATTGAAGAGCTGATTACTCTGCCTGGAGTCGGCCGAAAAACCGCCAGCGTTGTCCTCGGAACCTGGTTCGGAATTCCCTCCGGGATCGTAGTTGATACCCATGTGAAACGGTTGACGAATCTTCTCGGGCTGACCTCATCGGAGAACCCGGAGATTATTGAGCGAGAATTGATGGGGTTTATACCGAAGTCCGAATGGATCGAATTCTCTCATCGCCTGATTCATCATGGGCGACGCACCTGCATCGCTCGCCGACCTCAGTGCACCGAATGTGGTCTGTTGCCGCATTGTCCTCGAACCGGCTTAAAACCGCTGGAAGAACTGTAATCAGAGTTTCAGAAACCCTCCCGTCGGCGGAGCGACGGGCGTACGGTATACCCGTCGTTCCGCCGACGGGAATTCCCGACTCCAACATCACCGTGAGTATTCCTCAATGCCTAGATATTCAAAGCCGTTGCCAGACTCTGCGTTGGCTTCAGAAACTCGCAACTGCGTCAGTCACAAGACGAGTTCTGCATGGTATTGGGACTCCCGAGTATTGGGGAGAGTCATCGTTCTTTTGCTGCTAACGTCTTCTCTGACCAACGCACAGGAATCAGATCCTGCGATTGATGGGGCACTGAAATCAATCACTGATCGTCGCGATGCAACATGGCAGACGGCACAGAAGATTTGGCTGGCTGCGGAGCCCGGTTATCAGGAAGCTCAGTCCTCTGCATTGTTGGCAGATGCAGCAGAAGCGGCCGGATTGAAGGTGACTCGAGGAGCCGCCGAGATCCCCACTGCGTTTACGGCCGAATTCGGTTCGGGCAAGCCTGTGATTGGAATCCTTGGCGAGTTCGATGCATTGCCAGGCCTTTCACAGCAGGCAGTGCCGGAGCCGTTGTCACGTGACGATGGGAACTCATTCGGTCATGGTTGTGGGCATCATCTGTTTGGTGCGGCATCACTGTCGGCTGCGATCGCTATCGCCGAACAGATTAAGGCCGGTACGCTCAACGGCACGGTGCGATTTTACGGATGCCCGGCGGAAGAAGGCGGCAGTGCGAAAGTGTTTATGGTCGAAGCGGGACTATTCAAAGATTGCGACGCGGTTATGCACTGGCATCCGTCCAGCAAGACATCGGCCGGAGATCGTTCGAGCCTTGCTCGAGTGGCCGTAAAGTTCCAATTTCGCGGTCGGACAGCTCACGCCGCCGGATCTCCCGAACAGGGACGTTCAGCACTGGATGCTGTTGAGCTGACCAATCATGCGGCGCAACTGTTGCGTGAACATACGCCCGAAGAAACTCGGATTCATCACGTCATTACCAGCGGTGGTGAAGCGCCGAATGTGGTGCCGGCCTTTGCGGAAGTCTACTACTATATTCGACATCCCGAGGCAAAATTTCTGAAGCCCTTGTATTCGCGGCTGGAGCTGTGCGCGAAAGCGGGAGCGTTGGCAACCGAGACTGAACTGACGATTCGCTACGAAGGTGGCATTCGAGAAATCCTGCCGAATCAGACGTTGTCGAATATGGCTCGTCGTCGACTGGTTGAGCTGAATGATCTGTCGTACAACGAAGAGGAACGAAAATTTGCCGCGCGGATGCAGCAGCATCTTCCGGAGCCGGTGTCTTTGGAAAGCCTGAGTCGTGTCGAAGACGTCGATGGGACGATCGGCAAGGGTTCGACGGATGTCGGCGATATTTCCTGGGTTGTGCCGACAACAGGCTTCAGCACATCCTGCTGGGTTCCCGGAACGCCCGCTCATTCGTGGCAGGCTGTTGCTGCGGGTGGGACAACAATCGGTGAAAAAGGAATGCACCTGGCGACTAAAGTATTGGCGGCAACAGCGATCGACATGTTTCGCAGCCCGGAGCTGCTTCAACAGGCGAAGGAAGAGTTCCAGAAGCGATTGGGCGATCAGAAATACGAATCATTGATGCAGCCCAATCAGAAGCCTCCGCTGGATTACCGAAATGCGCCAAAGTCCTGACGAGGATCATTGAATCATGCGAATTGCTGATTTGGGCTTACAAAAATTGCCGGGAGCCAGCTTGTTTCACAAAAGGCCGTTGCTGTTATACGTCGTCTATGTCCTATGCGACCTATTCGCAGGTCCGACTTTTTTTCCCCGGCAAGGCGCCTTCACTGTGGCCGCCGCATCACAAAAAGCCCCGGAAGAATTCATCTGGCTAAAGAACGACAAGCTCAAAGTGGGACTTAGCCCTTCGTCAGGTGGTGCGATTGCCTGGATCAGCGCTGCAGGTGCTGATCGCAGTCTGATCAACAGCTTCGATCGCGGTCGACTGGTTCAGCAATCGTGGTACGGCAAAGAAGATGGATCGCTGTGGAACAAAACACCGTGGCGATGGAATCCGGTTCAGGGAGGAGACTGGCGCGGCAAGTCGGCCGTTATCCTGGAACAGAAACATGAGCCCACAACGTCATGGGTGAAGTCACAACCGTTGCACTGGGCCTCGGGGGAGCTGCTCTCGGAATGCACGATGGAGCAGACGATTACGCTGAAGGACGAGTTGTTGCATATTCGATTTCGCTTTCACTATGCCGGAACGGAGTCTCACCCGGCTCATCATCAGGAGTTGCCGGCATTCTTTGTTGACTCACGCCTCACAACCCTGGTGATCTACGACGGCCATGCTCCCTGGACCGGGGCTGAATTGAAAAGAACTCAGCCTGAGTTCCCCAACGAATACAAAAAGATCACCGAACACTGGGCGGCCTATGTCGGTGAGGATGACCGAGGCATTGGCTGTTATGTCCCGGTTGCGGATGAGCTGACGTGTTACCGATATGGTAAAGGTAAGGTCTCGCCTGACAGTTGCTCGTACTTTGCTCCGATCAAGACAATGGCCGTTACACCCGGTTTTCAGTGGGAGTACGACGTCTGGATCACCCTGGGGTCGACCACTGAGATTCGAGACCGATTTCTGCAGGTCTCTCGCAAAAATCAGGGCACGGGCCTTTAAGGCGCGCGTTTCTTGCTGTTCACGAGAGACTCGGTAATTCGAAGCCGAACGGTCGTCAGCAGCCTTGATTCGCAGACCAAAAGTTGTCATCCTTCGCCGCTTCGATTTTCCGCGCACACCTTGCGCCGGGCCGCTGAACAGTGGTTCATGGTCGCCGAAGGCTGCGTTTTTGCAAATTCCGTGATGAAATTCGGCTGTAATGTCGATTGCAGGGAATCGAATTTCTCCGTTTTTGGCCCTGAATTGAGTGTTTTCGGAGTTGATAGAGATGCACATTCGCAAAGGTGACACTGTTGAGGTCGTTTCTGGAGACGACTCCGGTAGTCGTGGCACCGTGCTGTCCGTAGATCGCAAAAACGGAAAAGTGGTTATTGAAGGAATCAATAAGGTCTACAAGCACGTTCGCCGAGGCCACCCAAAGAGCCCACAAGGTGGACGTCTGCACATTGAGCTGGCAATTGACGCTTCTAACGTTCAGTTGATCTGCCCTGAAACCGGCAAGCCAACTCGCGTTGGTGTGAAGATCAATGCAGACGGCAGCAAGGAACTGGTATCCAAGCGCAGCGGTGCCAGCATCCGCCAGTTGTCCCCAGCCAAGAAGTAATCGTAGAGTCGCCCTGAGCATTCTCTGCTGAAATCAGGAAAAGGTTGCGAAGGATGCTTGCGACTTGGAAATGCCCCCAGCAGATCCTGGACGCGAGCCAGAAATTGAAAAGGATTACGGAGCGACTGCTTCGTAATCCTTTTTTCGTTGATAAGGTTGTATCCATCGGTGGGATCAGGAAACATCCGGCCATAGAGATGCGGACGTGTTTCTGCTTGACGACTGAGGGAGTGCTTTGTGGCCAATCCGATTCAATCGTGGCGATGTCTACTGGAGCTGAATTCTTCTCGCCAAATCGTGCGAGGATCTCCCGAGGATTTGGGTGCCGCGATTGGTCGAGCTGCAGACCTGCGGGTCGGGACGGAGTTCCTGCACAACGAACACATCGATGTCACTTCACCCAGTTCAGAACGCATTCGCGAAGTCGCTGAGTTCGGTGTGACCTATTGCATCAATAACTCCTGGAGCGCGGGGGTGATGAGTTTGCGGCAGCCGATTGAGCTGCCCACAGGATTTGGTCCTCGTCCTTCGATGTCGTTCTTCCTTTACAACCAGGACGGAACACAGGGCATCGCTCGCCCGTTTCTGGATGGGAAATCAGCGACTGGCAAAAGAGGCGCGGCGATCGCAGAGCCACCGGCCGACATGCCAAAGTATCATATCGAAGACGCATGGGATGCCGAGACTAATGCGCCGAGCCATAACTTCGTCTACGACTTTGACGTGTTCCGTTTCTGTGTGCGTGACGACTGGCAACAGGTCCTGCATCACGCGTCTGACGGCACTGTTTTGTCAGGATCGCTTGCGGATCTGATAGAGGCTTTCTCTGCTGGCTGCTCAATCAAACTCGGCATCGCAGGGCTATGTGATTCGCTGGCGAATCCCGGAGAAGACTGTATCGATCACGAAGTCTTCGTGCAGGGTGGCTCGGCGTATTACTACATGGAGCAGAAGCTATTCATGATCGGAACACATCCGGTCGTTCGCATTCGCCCGGCCGTTCCAATGCGATACTCCAGCGACGCCTGGGACTTCGGCTGGCTCATGATCCGCACCGACGGTCATACGGTCTACCGTCGCTGCGATCCGCACACGTTGCAATTCACCGATCATGTGAGCCAGTATGGAATTCGATGGTTTGTGAGATGACTTTTCAACGAAGATTCGAAGAAAAAAAAGGGCATCAGGAAACAATTCCACAGTTTCGTCGCCATGTCGCCGCCAGCATGTGCGGGAATAGCAATATGTCTGCGGTAATCTCAGTGGTCATTGTCGCGGTGGCCTTCGAGGTGGTACCACTTTTCTCCCCGTCAGGCTGCTCCCCACTGCTCGATGCTGTCAGTGCTGCAGCCCGTTGCGCATTAGAGTGACTCTGCCCGGCTCTTCCCGATTGTCATCCACATCGCCAAAATCGGCCAGACTTTTGTGGCACGCGTTCCTCCTGTTCAGCAGCTGTCATAAAGGCTGGAGGCGAGAATTGACGTATCTCGCCGCGAAGAACTTCCTGCTGAATTGAATAACTGCGAAGAACACAGCAAGATTCCTGGAATCTTTCAGCCAGTGACTCGGGGGGATCAAATCATGCATCGTCTTTGTGTAACAAATCTGATCGTTTCGGGAATCATCTCAGGTTTTTTCGTTTGTTCTCCATTGAACGCTCAGGAAACAAATCTCGTGTACCCGACAACGCGCACTGTGGAGCAGACAGATGAGTTTCATGGAACGAAGGTTCCGGACCCTTATCGTTGGCTGGAAGACGACGTCCGTACTTCGAAGGAAGTTGCCGACTGGGTGACAGAACAGAACAAAGTCACATTTGGATATCTCAAATCCATTCCGCAGCGCGAGAGCATTCAGAAGCGAATGACCGAACTCTGGAACTACGAGAAGATCGGAGCACCATTTAAACGTGGTGGACGCTACTACTTCTTTCGCAACGATGGATTGCAGAATCAGAACGTGCTGTATCAGCAGGAAACGCTCGAAAGTGAGCCAATGGTTCTGCTTGATCCCAACACCTGGTCCAAAGAGGGAACCGTTGCGTTGTCTGGTTCGGCGTTCAGTGACGACGGACGCTACGTGGCTTACGGAATTCAGGAAGCTGGTTCCGACTGGAACACATGGAAGATCATGGAGATCGAATCGGGCAAGGTTCTTGAAGACGAACTGAAGTGGGTCAAATTCAGCGGAGCGGAATGGACGCCTGACAGCAAAGGTTTCTTCTATGCTCGCTATCCACAGCCTGAAGAAGGAGCCGCTTTTACTTCACTCAATGCCAATATGAAGGTTTATTATCACCGCGTTGGCACTCCGCAGTCCGCCGACGTTCTGGTTTATGAACGGCCTGATCAGCCAGACTGGGGTTTTCAACTCAGCGTTTCAGAAGACGGCCGTTATCTGATCATTACCGTGTGGCTGGGCACGGATGACCGCTATCGAATTGTTGTCAAAGATCTCAGCGAGCCCTACGGATTGCCTTTTGAGCTGATTGGCAACTTCGACCATGAGTATTCTTTCGTCGGGAGTGATGGCCATGTTCTGTACTTCAAGACGAATCTCGATGCTCCGAACAAGCGAGTGATTGCGATCGACCTGAAGAAGCCTGCGAAAGAGAACTGGAAAGAGATTATTGCTCAGACTGATAACGCCATGGACAGCGTTGGTGTCGTCGGCAATATGTTCATCTGCAATTACCTGAAGGATGCCAAGACGCAGGTTCGACTGCATGCGATGGATGGCACTTTTGTGCGTGAAGTTGAGTTCCCGGGGATCGGCACAGCGACCGGTTTTGATGGTCGCCGCAAAGACACCGACGTGTTCTATTCCTTCAGCGGCTTTGCAACGCCGCCCACCACTTACCGCTACAACATGATCACAGGGGTAAGCACGCTGTTTCGAAAAGCCGAAGTGAAGTTTAACCAGGACGACTACGAGACAAAGCAGATCTTCTACACCACTAAAGACGGCACAAAAGTGCCGATGTTCATTACTCACAAGAAGGGCCTGAAACTGGATGGAACGAATCCCACGCTGCTCTACGGCTACGGCGGTTTCAACATTTCCATCACTCCCAGTTTCAGTGTTGGCCGAGTCACCTGGATGGAGATGGGCGGTGTTTACGCAGTTGCCAACATCCGTGGCGGCGGTGAATACGGTGAACGCTGGCACAAAGCCGGTACGAAGCAGAACAAACAAAACGTTTTCGACGACTTCATTGCTGCTGCGGAATGGCTCATTGAAAACAAGTACACCTCGTCAACGAAGCTGGCCATTCAGGGCCGCAGCAATGGCGGGCTGCTTGTCGGAGCCTGCATGACTCAGCGCCCAGATCTCTACGGCGCGTGCCTTCCCGGGGTGGGAGTCATGGATATGCTTCGTTTCCAGAAGTTCACAGCCGGTCGATTCTGGACAGACGACTTCGGAAGTGCCGAGGTTCCGGAAGAATTCCCCGCACTGCTGAAGTATTCGCCCTATCACAATCTCAAGGGTGGCGTTCGCTATCCGGCAACACTGATCACAACGGCGGATACTGATGACCGAGTCGTCCCGGGGCACAGCTTCAAATTTGCAGCACAGATTCAGGCGTGTCAGTCAGGGACAGCTCCGACGTTGATCCGAATCGAAACGTCTGCCGGCCATGGTGCCGGAAAACCGACGGCCAAGATCATTGAAGAGGCTTCAGATGAACTGGCGTTCCTGGTGAAGTCGCTGGAGATGAAGTGATCCAGAACACAATGTTTCTGAATGTATGGCAATGTTCAGCTAAACCCTGATCAGCCATCCTCGACGTTCCATCATGCAGCAGACGCCATAGACGAATCCGCTGAAGCACAAAAATCCGAACGCCGCCATGATTGGTCCCGAGCTTGTCGGAAACCATGGAGAGATCCACCACGAAGCAACGTCGTGCAGGAGATACGCGGCCAGAGAATTGGTTCCGAGTGTTCTGAAAACACCCACCTGCCATTTGCGTGAATCACAGGCCCACAGGAAGAGAGCAAACACAACTAAGGAGAATCCGGCAGAGAATGTCGTGTAGGAGATCGTGCCGCCTCGCTGACTCATCATCCAGTAATTCCACTTGCGGTGTTCGGCATTTGGTGGCGGCACAAAAGGTGGCTCCATGATGCTGCCACTCCATCGCTGAATGCGTTCCGGTGATGGCAGGACCGAGTCCTCAGCAAGCTTCACGGCCTTTTGTTCATTCACGAATTCATCCGGGACGTTGTAAAGCGTCGAACCGCACGACCAGCACCACGCAACAAACATGAGGCCGACTCCGGGCCCTATGAGCGTTCGTGCAGCGTTCGCTCCCTTTGAACGAACCAGATCACAGGCCAGCGTTCCGCAAATTGCAGGAATCGACCATGTCAGAAATCCCAGCGGACCGCCATCAATACCCATCGGGTTAGAGTTCACCCACAGGAAATTGAACCAGCCGGAGAGAACAACATGCAACAATCCGGAGAATGCCGCGTATCCCATGCGAACTCCGGGGGAAGCTCCGATCACCGGCAGAATCCAGAGTGATGTGACTGCGATGTGCAACAGGGTTTGGAACAGACTTCTCTTGAAGAGAGTTCCCAGCACAACAGCGGTCTCTTCAGTTCGGAACCTCTGCACGATCGTGGAAAAATCACAGAATGAGTACCAGACAATGGCGATCACAGCGAGACTCAGAATTCGCCGGATGGCTCTGCCCCATGGCATCCGGCCGCCTTGCTGCAAACGTTTTCCCAGACTGAGCTGCATCGCAAAGCCTGCCGCGAACAGAAACTGCGGCATGATCGTATCGGCGTAACTGCAATAGTCATGAGTATGCTTCAGGATTTGCGGACAGACCTTATAACTGCCCAGAAAGTTCACCAGCAGCATGCCGACCATTGTGTAGCCACGAAACTGATCGAGCGCAGCCAGTCGGCCCTGTGGATTGCCTGATGTGTCTGACATTTTGACCAGTCCGCCTTTCGCTGGCACCATGAATGCCGGCAGCAACTTCAAATGCAGCGCCAATCAGCAAGACTTCCCACTGCTGGAATCGACATGATTCAAATGCTGATCCAGCAGTTCAATCATTGAGTACACAAACTGGCGATGACGCGAGCCGAAGTGTACTCGAGTTCCAATCACTTTGTCTGCCCATCCGCGAGCACTGCCGCCGTTCTGTTCAAATTCCTGCGCCATCGCGGTCCAGTCACAGATCATTTCGATCAGATCCACTTCTGACATGTCATCTGGATTCTGGTGGTACTCGGGATGATGGCGATTCACCGACATGTGGTGCTGAACTGCCAGTTCGATCTGCTCGGCGATTCCCTCAGGATAATGGAAGAATTCGCCATTTCTGCGACATCGATGAAATTCCGTCAGCCAGATGTACGGAATTCTTTCCTCCGGTTCGAACTTGGAAGCATCATGCTCTTCCGCACGAGTCAACAGCTCGGGGCCATAATGTGTGATTTCGGCCATGACACAAAGGCAGGAACGAACTCGGCCAATATGCGCGATGGTTCGACGTTCGTAGAACTCGATCATCGCCGCCGTGGGCTGAGGAGAAGAATTCGACATGAGAACACCTGCGTCACAATCCGTTCGAAAACGCGACAACATCGCCGCAACATCTCGACGGCCCGCAGGATCTCAGTTTTCTCCCGGCAGAACAACCTTTAGCCAACAGAGCCTTCAGGGACCCGCTTTCGGTCTGATTGCGGCGTCGCGCGACGCTCCTGCAGTCGGCTCATTAACCGCTGCTGTTCTGCTGTTGTCAGGGTCACTTTGGCAGACGCTTCGAATGGCTTCAATTCGGCGGCCATCAGACGCTCTCTCAGGTCGACGCCCGGAATGCGTCCGCTGATCCATCGCAGGGTGTCGGCAGGATTTTCACAGAAGCCCTCGTAGGTCACTTCGATCAGACGATCTGCAGGAATATCCTGCAACTGATCATCAAGCTGTCGTTCAATCTCCAGAATCTGATCACAGACGTCGTCCACATAACGTAATGGATCCTGAGTTGTGTCTGACGACTGACTATGCAACCCCCAGCCGACGGCTTTATCGCCCTGAACCTGTTTGCGAGCATTAATCAGGGACTGAGCCACCAACAGTGGATTCCGCCGCACGACAACAAAACTGGCCTGAGGAAGAACCTTTGACAACAGATCGAGGCATCCTGTGTTACGATTGTTCTTATTCAAAAACGGCTTCCCAAACGTCTGACTCCACGCGGAGAAGAATGACCGCATCTCCTGCTGCTCGGCTTCATTTAAATCTGTACGAGGAACATAACGATCATTACCCAGCCATTTGTTCCATAAGCTGAAGCCATCGTTTGGCCCATGCAGTCGCGCCGTCTGGCCATAAAAATTATGGAAGTCGGCGGAGTCGCGTTTTGGCAGCCAGTTCAACAGTCGACTTGCGGTGACAGGCGACTTCGGAAACATCGATGTCAGGTTCGTCACATAGCTGACATCCATGTATCTGCCCAGAGTCTGATAAACCAGAGTCGTCCCGCTGCGAGGTGCTCCGACTACCAGGACGACCGGGGAATTCGAAGGGGTAGCCTCCTTGAGCGTCCGAGCTTCTCTTCCCTCAAGCATCGTATCAAACGGAATCGCCAACAATCGCAGTATTTCATGAAACAAGGCCGCATAAGCGGCACGCTTTCCAGAAATCAGCATTCTGAAAAGCAAGCCCACAGGATTCCGGAAGTTGCGGGTATGAGAGTTCCTGTGAGGCACTTGTTTTCCCTGACTTGAATCCAGACATCTCGATCTCTTGATCAACACGTAATAGATTGAGTGTGCCCGACGCAATTCTTCAGGTGACACCGATCATAGGAAAACACTGTCTGACGACAGAAAATCAACTCCGCAGAGCCGACTGCATGTTGTTGTTGACGATACGCAACACGCATCTGTGAAAAATATCAACAGGGTGTTACGTTGGCATGGACCAGTCGATCAGCACTGAAGCAGGCGTTTTGACCGTGATCACAAAAATTGCTCATTCGCAGGCTCAAATCTCAGGAGCCATGCTTGTTGTTGACCAATTGCCCAATGACCTGCCCAGCCAGCCGCATGTAGAACATTGGTACGAAGTAAACCATCAGGAAGCACGCAGCAGCCCCGCTGATTGTCAAAACGTTCCATCGGTTATTCGGGTCTTCGGAGCGTGAGTCATCTCAGAGGCAAAAGACAACATTCCAGTACTCGCTTATCATTCGAAAGAACCTACAGCATCAGCATTAAGATCATTGATTTTCCGAATGACGGTTCAACAAGAATTCAGGTTCCGCCCCGAAGCAGATTCAGTTTCTGCTGAGAAACTTGGCGTCGATTCGGTTACGATGTTTTCCCTCACCTGCTCAACGATCGTCGAGACGTCCATACACAAGGTCACCTATGCGAATGCCATTTTCAAGTCGAGTCGCCGCCGTCACGTTTTCTCTGCTGGCAGGACTGGTTTTGTATGCTGACGAAAAGGTTACGACCAATCCAAACGCATCCGCCACCAGCAAAATGCAGGAACCCTCGTATGATCAGGACGGTCGGCTGCTTCGCCCTGCCGGCTATGAAAAATGGGTAGTCGTCGGCACGTCAATCGGACTTGGTTATTCCGACGGCGACAAAAACGATCCCAAAAATCCCGGGACATTCCATAACGTGTACCTTCAGCCCGAAGCGTTCGACCATTATGTTCAGACCGGCGAGTTCCCCGAGCAAACAGTCTTCATCGTGACTAACAATAAGTCACGCCCGGCCAACACAAAAGGGTCTGTTTCCAGAAAGGGCTTTGTCGCGTCACCAACCTCAGGTCTGGAAGTCGCCGTGAAAGATACAATGCGATTTCCTGATGGCTGGGCTTACTTCATGTTTCACAACACGCCTGAGAAAGCGAAACCAGAAACAGTTCACGCCGAACGGGCCTTTGATCGAAAAGACTGCTTCGACTGCCACGCCGAACACGGTGCGGATGATAATGTCTTCACGCAATACTACTCTGTGTTGACTGAAGCACGTCAAAAGCACCTGGATGCCAACAAAGCTGACCAATAGAACGTCTTGCCAAAACCTTGTGAACAAAACTTTTGCCAAACGTCGGCTACACGACCTTAAACTCGATCTCTCCAGCAGAACTCAAACTCAGTTCAACCGTCTTCGAACGCAACTCGCATCGCTCTGTCAGAAATCGTGACAGCGCGGCTACCACCTGTGTCTCCAGCGTTCTCTGCAAAGGTCGCGCACCATAGCGAGGATCGAAGCCGGCTTTGGAAAGATGTTCAACAACGCCCGTTGTCCAACTCAGCTTCAATCCCAGTTTTCTGATGCCTTCACGTCCAGCAATCTCTTGTAACTCCTTCTCTGTGATCTGGAGAATTGCTGCACGAGTCAACGCATCGAACGTCACAACGCCATCCAGACGATTGAAGAATTCTGGACGGAAGAACTCCCGCACGGCGGCCTCATGACGCAAATTGGGCGTCGCAACATTGTCTGTGAATCCCACCTGGCCTGAAGAATCTGACCCCAGATTTGATGTCAACAGAATCACAGTGCTTCGAAACCACGTTGTCCGCCCGAATCGATCCGTCAGCCGTCCCTCGTCAAACACGTTCATCAGGACGTCATAAACCGACGGGTGAGCTTTCTCGATTTCGTCAAGCAACAACACAGTGAACGGCTGGCGACGAATTTGCTGCAGGAAGTCTGAAGGCTCCCCGTTCGACTGCATCAACAGCCGATCTGCAGCCCACGGACCGGAATACTCGCTCATATCCAGCCGAATCATCCGTGCGGACTTTTCACCCACACCATTCCCTGAATTGTCGCCATCATCGTTCTTTGGCTTGCCTCCGAACAGACACCGCGAAACAGTTCGAGCAAGCTCCGTCTTTCCAACGCCTGTAGGACCACAAAACAACAGCACTCCCAAAGGCCGCGCGGGATCATTCATGCCTGCCTTAAACTTCACAACGACGTCAGCAGCCGTTTCACAGGCCAGTGGCTGGCCCATAATCTGTGACTGAAATTCACTGACCAGTTGCTCGCGAGACAACGGCCAGTCATCTCGCAGAAATCGATCCGGCAATCCTGTTCGCTGCAGGAATGTCTGCAGCACGCTTTCCTTTGTCAGATTCTTGCCGGACGATCGAGCCGTTCGATCGAGCAAATCACGCCAGAAGGCCACGACCTCGCCGGGCAAAGCATGATAAGGCTGAAATCGCTGAAACAATCGAATGGTTTGAGCTGCCGCGTCGCGACTGATCGTCAACTTTGCTCCTGCCGCACTGTTCTCAGCGACTCGATCCAGCAAACGCATGGCTCGCGGAGAATCCAGCGGAGCAAGCGTGATCGTTTGAAACAGATCCGTCAGCCCCGGCAGCAGCCGACGGACCGCATCCAGTTCTGTCGGCGAAACCTCAGCAATCATTCGCAGTTCACCACGCTGCAGATAGGGAAAGCAAAACGCAGCCAGACTATCCGTCGCCTCTCGGCCTCCAGTGCGAATAATGTCCAGCAGACTCTCAATGCACAGCACGCCGTCGATTTCACTCAACTCCCGAATCACGCCTTCCAGTCGCTCTTCCCACTGTCCCAGATACTTCATCCCGGAGATCAGCCGACCGGCACAGGTCTGCCAGAATCGTCTGACGGGCTTTAACACCCAGATGTTCTCTTCCTGTTTCTCTTCTTCGTTCAGATGTCGTTCAACATGGCGAACGACTTCACACAGCAAAGTTGTTTTGCCGCTGCCATGTTCACCTACTATCAACCAGTTGCCTTTTTCAGATTGCAATTGCTTGACGACATCCGCCACCTCCCGATCTCGCTCCCACGCACGACCGAACAAAGAGCGGACCGAGGCATCGCCGAGCGGATCAGCAACGCGCGCCAGTTGGTCTGTCGAAATTCGCGGCTTTGCAGCGGTGCGGTGAGGATCAACCGAGACGAACACGTCATCCAGAAACACCTCATCCGGTGGAATCTGACGCGATAATTGTCGCGGTGTCTGTCCCTCAAACCAGCGCTGCACCATCTGAGGAATCATGGTCTTGATCTCATCGTGTTCACTGAGATTCAGCCGTAACCCGATCATCGGAATCGACGCCAACCTGAGGCCGCCCAACTGCCGACTGATTACGCACCAGATCTTCAGATCAACCGGGCTCTGCACCGGATAGCGACGGCCCGTCATTTCATCCTGATATTCCGGCCTGACCGGAACTTTGAACATCTCGAGAACTGGCTCTTTCAGGTCCGGCGGTTCACGCCACGGTTCCTCTCGATATTGCCAGTCCAGCAAACTCCGAAGCTGTTCCAATGCCTCGCGCGGTGTCGTGGCCACAGCCGCACGATCATGCTGCTCCACCAGGCTGGCTGTGTACAGCCCAGCGGAGTTCTTCCAAATCAGAACAGGGCAACGGTAAGTGGGCATTTTGTTTAAATGACGAAAGTGGTTTGTTGGAAAATCAAGAAATAGGAGATCGCGCAGCACGTGTTCAGAAATCAATTTGAGATTTCAAATTTGAAATCTGAAATTCTCCAATTCCGGCAACGCTTCCCACGCTTCCTGACGCAGGATTCCTACGGTTGGAAATGACTCCGCCTGATGATGAGTCCCCTGATTCTTTTTCAAAGGATTCTCCTCCGGTAACCCCAACGTCCGAACAATCATGTTTGGAATCTCTTCACCTTCAAGCTGCACGGACAGTAGTTTGGGCGACGCGGAAGCCGCAGACCTCAACACGTGAAAACCAGCTTCCACGCTGGCATAATGTCTGGCGAGTGCGCCACGCAGATGGATCCGCTGGTTATGGCCTGCAATGTTGCTCGGTTCCAAAGTCGCCTCCAGAGCCAGCTCATCGGTCCATGTTGTCAGGAGACGTTCCACAAGCTTTGTAATGCCCGCAGATGCTGTTGGATCAGCAGACCTGATGCAGACACAAACAGCCTGATCCAGTTCACTCTGCTCGGCCAGTGCAACTGCAACAACCCAGCGACAACGCGCCAGCAACGCCCGCGGTTCCTGCGTTAAATCGACGTCTCGAGATGGGCCATCAAACCGTGTCTCAAGGAAGTCATCGATTTCATCATCCGCAGCGGTTCGATTAACAACATTCCCATGAGAAGGCCCGCGACGTCGAACATTCTCTGGTTTCAGAGGTGAACTTCGCCCGGATTTCATCACGCCGCCCATCCGCCCAACTTTCTGTGCAGCATCATGAGCCGCCAGAAGCTCCTCGACCCACGTCTTCAGTCTCGGCAATTCATCCTGCACTAACAGGTAGCGAGTTTGCTCGGCAGAGATCCTGCCAGAACTATAATGGCTTGTGGGTTTCAGCTCGGGCATCTTCCGCATCAAGAACTCAATCGCCTTCTGGGCTATAGCGAGTGTCGCCGAGAAATCAGTTTCTGCAGGCTTCAGCAACCCCCTGGTCTTCGAGGTCTGGCTGAGAATCCGCACCGCCACCGAGAGTCCACGATCCGCGCGATCAATATCGATCAGCATCAGATCTTTTGCCATGGCCGACTTTGCATCAAGGCCGCTATCACTTTTCTCCGCGATCTCTGGTGTTGATGCCGAATACCCCGCAAGGAACGTGGCGATCGGGCGAGTCAACTCCTTCTCAATCGCCCGCTTCAGTGCTCGTGCGCCCAGCACCGGGTTGTATCCCTGATCGATCACCCAATCGACGGCGGCTGTTGACGTATTCAACACGCATTGTCGTCGTACCAACCCGTCTCGATGCAGAACGTCAGACATCAGATGCCGAGCGATTACCTGCATGTCGTCTCGTGAGAGTCGTTCAAACGGGATCACTCGATCCAGTCGATTGAAAAACTCCGGGCGAAAGAAATTCTCCGCCGCTCGCACCGAGACTCCCGATTCTGCAGCGACCGCGTTTCCGAATCCCAGTCCACTTTCAGAACGCTGAGTTCCCAGGTTGGATGTCAGTACAATGATCGTGTTGGAAAAGTCCGTTGTCCGACCGCGAGCATCCGTGAGCCGTCCCTCGCCCAGCACCTGCAACAGCAGATCGAATACGTCCGGATGTCCCTTTTCAATTTCATCAAACAGCATAACAGCAAACGGCTGACGACGAACAGCAGCCGTCAGCAATCCTTCAGGCTGAGCAAACGTCCCGACCAGTTGTGGCACTGCATTCGGCGAGACGTACTCGTTCATATCGAAACGCAACAAACGATCGGCGTGTCCGAACAGATAAGCGGCCAGAGATTTTGCGAACTCCGTCTTGCCGACACCGGTTGGCCCGAGCAATAAAAGCGACGCAATGGGACGTGTTGGATCATTCAGCCGTGCTCGTGCAATTGCGATGATTTCAACAGCCGCTTTTACCGCATCAGGCTGCCCCACGAATCGCTCACGAAGCTTTTGAGCCACATGATCCGAGGCTAATGTCTGCTGCTGATCGAGAAAGGAACGAGGCAAACCGGTTTGCTGATGAAATGCATCCAGCACACGTTCACGACTAATCACCGAGGAAGTTGCAGCTTTGTCCGATGATGTGTCTGGTTGTGCCTCGCCTTCGACACGGACAGCCAGTCTCTTCAAAAAGTTGGCCGCTTTACCAGGAAACGCAACATCCCGCGCATATCGACGCTGCAAATCGACCACAGCCGGCAGGGCGTCAATGGCAAAGCGGCAGCGATGTCGAGTCTCCAGCTGTCGTTGCTGGCTGAAAAGCACTCGCAGATTGTCGTCAGCCGACATTTCACTGATGCGGATCACATGAAACGCATCGGCAAAGCTAC
>JBIIIF010000260.1:0-9730 GCA_044235005.1 Planctomycetaceae bacterium
CTCGCGACAGATTCATTCCAACCAGCCAATCTGCCTGAGCGCGACCGCGAGCGGCCGCGGCCAGCGAGTCACATGTGCTCCCGTCCTTCATCGCCAGAAGCCCGGACTTGATCGCGCTGGCCGTAAGCGATGAAATCCACAACCGGCGGACCGGCTTACGGCATCCCGCCGCCTCATAGAGGAAACGAAAAATCAACTCCCCCTCACGTCCCGCATCTGTGGCGCAGATCACGTATTCGACATCGCGGCCGAGAATAAGTTTTCTGACTGTTTTGAACTGGTCTTTCGTGGAATCGAGCACGGCCAGCGGCCACTGCTCAGGCAGCATTGGCAACGACTCTGCACGCCACGCTTTCCAATCGGGATTGATCTCATGCGGCTGTGCCAGTCCCACGAGATGCCCGATCGCCCAGGTGACGACATATCCATTTCCATGCAACCAACCGGATGCCCGCGTCTGCGCACCGACCACCTGCGCAATGTCTCGCGCAACCGACGGCTTCTCGGCGACAACTACTTTGGTCACGGTTCTGTTCCAGGCGATGTCACGAAAACCAACGGACAGAAATCAATTGTCCGCGGATGCAGTCTCAAGCGGCGGGGCGTCATTCCGGATACAGCCGACGACGACACGTCAGACGACACCTCAATTGACACAGTGGCGACAGGATAACGTATTGCGTTGATGGGGGAGAGCGTATTCGCCTGAATATCGCTGAAGTGTGAACCGGGACGCACCGGAAGATGGACGGAAAACCGGCTCTGCGCGAAATGAAGTGCGCGACCCCAACGAAGCGAATGAAACAGCGAGGGATCTCCATGGGCGGAGTTAAGGCCGCGGCTAGCAAATAACCAACCAATCAGGCGAGCGACCGGTGTGAACCGGCCGGTACCTTCGTACTAAGTTTCAACCGCTGATGAACGCCAATGAACGCTGATAAATGAAAAAAAACGGGAGAAACAATGGCATCCTCCGTATTGGACCCGAAGGCTGTCATTGCTCGACAAGGTCTTCGAGGCCATCAACCGCCGGACCTCAGAAACCATTAGCGTTCATGAGTGTTCATCAGCGGTCTAAACAACGATTTCGATCTGCGCACTTCATTTCGCGCAGAACCGGAAAACTTGCCGGGACCGGGGAGTTTTCTCATAGTTTGCTGCCGGGCATTGATGGCCCCGAAGATTCTCGTACGGACGATGGCAGTTTCATTCTCAGAATGCTTATTCTGGCCGTGAACACGAAATTCTCTGAGGGCCGCCACCATGAAAGAGACGTGCAACGACAACTGTTGACACTATTACCTACACTTTTCGAATGATGTCAAACCCTGAGTTGTCTCGGGAATCATTCTGCGGTTATGCCGTCAGTGTCATGCAGGGCCTTGAGGCAACAGCCGGAGCGTTACGATGTTCTCCTTTCGAAAACCTTCCCCCGAAACTATTCAACGTTTCCTCGCCGAGCAGAGGAAGTGTGAGCTCACGTATTCCGCTGTTGGTGACACAGAGAGAACTCCTCCCGCTGGCTTTGTGGTCGATCACACGCGCGTCAGGCTGGGCAATGGCGAAGAGGTCTTCAATGAAGCCCGGGCCATCATCCGACGCTGGGGGCATTTCAAGCTTGGCTGGGTTGAGACCAGTTCCTGCGATATTCCGCTTGTGAAGGGGCAAGTCGTCGGCGTCGTGGCCCGGGTGTTTGGAGTATGGAGTCTGAATGCCTGTCGCATTGTCTCTATAATCGATTCAGCAACGAGTGATCTCCATCGTTTCGGATTCGTCTACGGCACTCTTCCCGGTCACGTCGAATGTGGCGAAGAGCGATTCCTGATCGAGTGGGATCAAAGCGACGATTCCGTGTGGTACGATATTCTGGCCTTCTCTCAACCTCAGCATATGCTGGCTCGGATTGGCTATCCTGTTGTTCGAAGACAGCAGAAGAGGTTTGCTCGAGATTCGGCTGCTGTCATGCAGCGGGAGATCACGAGGGTCGCAACGATGAATGCTGGAAAAATCCCATGAGGACGGCTGGAAGGATCCTCTCGATACAGACTGGCCGTGTGCAAGCATTGGGCGGCGACAATGATGATTCTGAGTCATGGACATCTGCGATTCGCAAAGCCACAGTCTCAGGATCTGTTGAGGTTCAACAGGCAGGGATCGTGGGTGACGAGAAGGCAGACTTGGTGCATCATGGCGGATCGGACCAAGCAATCCTCGCCTACGCCGGCCAGCATTACGACCACTGGAATGCCGAATTTCCCGACAAGCTTTTTGAAGCCGGTGGTTTTGGTGAAAACCTCACCGTGGCAGATCTGGATGAATCACAGCGCTGTATCGGCGACACGTTTCAAGTGGGCGATTGCATCCTGGAGATTTCACAACCTCGTCAGCCGTGCTGGAAGTTGTCGCGGAGGTGGGACTTGCCCAGGCTGGCTGTGCTTATGCAGCAAAACGGTCGAACCGGTCGGTATCTCCGTGCCATAGAACCGGGACAGATTGAAGCTGGCATGACGCTTGCGATGATCGCTCGCCCGTTTCCGGAGTTGACTGTTCAATGGGCGAATTTGCGTACGGCACCAAGCCAAACTCATTTCTTATGGAGCATTCCGGGCTGCTCAAGGGCCCGGTGCTGAGTCTTTCGGAAGGCGAAGGATGTAACGCGGTGTATCGGGCTTAACTGGGACTGGACGTGTTAGCAAAGTTCATCGGGAGGAACACCTGACGACTGATGAGCATTCTTCAATTCATCCACGCTGACTGCGAGATCAACCAGTGTCATCTATTCAGAGAATCGAACTCAGAGACGGTGGGCTGCTTCTCTACGACGATGCTTTCCTGCTGTCCAATTACGCCGACCGCTGCTTTGAGAACCTCCGAGACCATTGCAAGTGGGAACAGAAACCCGGAATCTTCGGTTACATGCAGCCCAGATTGATCGCGTCTTACGGCGACGAGGGCATTACCTACAAGTATTCCGGCGTTGAGAATGTCGCACGGCCTTGGACAACGACGCTGCTGGAAATCAGGAAGAAGATCGAAGCAGTTCAGGGGGAATACAATTATTGTCTATTGAACCGCTACCGTTCCGGATCGGACAGTATGGGCTGGCACGCTGATGATGAACCGGAGATGGGCAATGTGATCGGTTCTCTGTCGCTGGGAGCAACCCGCAAGTTTCGTATCCGACACAATGTCACCAGAGAGACGAAGACCTTCGCGGCTGGACATGGCACGCTCATCATCATGGCCGGAACCATGCAGCAGTTCTGGCAGCATGAGGTTCCGAAGACAAAGCAGGTTGTCGGCGAACGCATCAATTTGACGTTCAGGAAAATCATCAGGGGGTGACGGCCATGATTCGATCTTCTGCGATCTTCGTTGTCACTTTCCTGAGCCTTGGTTGTGCGAGTGCTGTTGACGAATCGCTTTTCAGGATCAAAACGAAACGCGACGACGACAAGATTGAAGTCACGGTCAGGAACAAAAAGGCCATTTTGTCTGTTCACAGCCCATTTGGAATCAGTCAGGCTGTCATTGAACGCAGCGACGAAACGTGGCCAGATTCCGTGATCCTGCGTTTGCACCTGAAGGGGCTGGAGGGCTTAAAAATCAGCAATGGCAAAACCACCGTGGAAGCTGCGGTATCGAGTCAGGATAGCACTGTGCGTCTCTGGGAGGATGGCAAGGAAGACTCACCACTGGACTCCACGAGTCAGCATTGGATGGAGATTCGTCTGATCGGCAAGGACGGGAAACCAACGAAGCGCATGCCTTTGGATGATGGCTACTTCGAGATGCAGTTGCCCAGACCCTTGCTTGAAGGCAATCGGAAATCGATCACGTTAAACTGGATCGACTTTTACCGGTGAACCACAGCTACGCTCAGGTGCTGATTTAAAGACTATACACATCATGCCGATGACCCCGATACGGTGTTGTCGGTCGCCTCGTCAGCCGAATCAACGTGGCTTATTGAATCTGTATTAATCTCTGTCTTTGCCTCTTCTGAGCTGCCGACCGCATTTGGAGGACGTTGCGCTCCGAAGATCATGACGAACTTTCCGCCCTGAAGAAAGGTTGGAAGCCCTCTGGAAACCTGTCGCTTCTTCTTTGGCAAAAGCTCCGAAGAGTCTGCCGGCTCACCGTGAGTCTCATTCGACATGATTCGTTGTCCTGTAATCAAGCGGTTACGGAGCTATGAACGCCATAAGGTTCAGGTGTACCCACAAAACACCGAACACACTCTTCCATCGTGGCTCGATGCAGTTCCAGCACTTTGTGGATTCCGCCATACTCGTCACGCTGGTAGCCGCCAGCCAGATTCCAGACAACAGGGACCTGATGACTGCGGCACAACTCAAAGATCAGCCGGTCCCGCTGTCGCATGTCAGCATCAAACATTCCCTCTTCACCTGGCCCCAGCGGATCGTCCACATGTACGTCCGCGCCTGCCTGGTAAAAAACGATTCGCCGAGCAGCTTCCGTCTCGTTCAGAAACGCCTCCATGAAATTGCGAATCCTGCGTTCGAATCGGTCCCACTGAAAAGCGCCAGAGTTGTCTCGACCATAGGTCCAGTGATGGACCCGATCGTGCAGACCTTTGTGTGTCACAATATTCTGGGTGCCATCGCCGTAGTGAGCATCGCAGTCAATAATCGCGACGCACCATTTGTGCGTCATCATTCTCCACGCTGCAGCCATCAGCCCATTGAATGTGCAGTAGCCTCGACCGTAATCAAAGCCTGCATGATGAAATCCGCTCGTTGGCGAACACGCGACCTGTCCATTTGCAACAGCTTCCTCGACCGCAGCCATGAATGAACCAACTGTCAGCAGACATGACCTTGATACGCCGAGATTCGTATTCCCGTGCCCGTTGGCGATTTCCCCGGACAGCACAGCTTTCACATAGTCACAAGAATGGACATGACTCAGGTCAGTCACTGTGGCTGCGTCAAAGGCTTTAAGGTCTATTGGCAACCCCGAGGCCAGCCAATCCGCAACGACCTGTTCCGGCTTGGAGGCAGATGGGGAGTATCCAAGTGAATCAACCGACATCTCGGGTCTGAAGTATACGGGGATCGATTTCATCGCTGATCCTTGTCTTTAAAGGCATTGTGAAAGGTCCTAAGAAATCGGCATGCAGGTGACCAGCCAGTGATTGCAAATACGACATCGCTGAAAACCCCTGAAAAGGGACCTTCCAACGCTGAGCGAAAATCAAGAGCTGTACGCTGTGGGTCGTTCTCGAAAGCTCCGCCACCCTCTGCCCCAGAGATCAATGCCGAATGACCGAAGTACCTTGCCGCATCGAGAACTCGAAGTACTCTCTGCGGCAACAGATCTCCGGACCGTGGCTTTCCAACTGTTGGAGCATAAGGAGCTGCACAAGTCAGACAATTGAGTTTCCATCGAGGTGAGATCAGAGTCACTCTTCAACACGGCGATGTATCGGTCTGGCCGGGCTTAGAGACGTCTGTTGGCTTGCCAACCGAATGCGGGCTGAGTGAGGGATAGTTCAGGAGCAACTCCTGACTCAATGCGGCATACAACTTGTCCCATTCCGCTTCAGCAAGATCATGGGCTCTGGATCCGTGTTCAACCGAAATCACAAACCCCGTCCGATGTTCAACAGGAATGTTGAGTTCCTTCTCCCGCTTCATTCTGCGTACTGTCGACGAAAGTCGGCTGGCATGCGTGAATGGAATGAGCGGGCACTCCTGACTTAGCTTCTTCAGAAGTTCGGAAACGTTGTCCATCAGACGGCCTTTGTGGCAATTGATTATGCAGTTTAACAGGCTCCCCCACGATCTCGTCAGGCTGCAGGCACTCCCCTGCATTGGGCTACAGCATTTCTTTGCGTTCTTCCTCGGTGAAGTTGTTGTCCACGGTATCTCCGTCACTCATGGCCTTTCGCATGCGAGACATCTTCTTCGCAGTCGCAGCGTAGGCCATGACCACGTTTTCACCCGCGAAGTTGGCAGTACCGGCCTGCGCGATTCCCATGGAAGCCGCTTCCGCGAAAGCGTCCTGGTTCGCAGCAAGGAAAGTGAACTGCCAGTTGTAGACGGACTGCTGGTGTTCAATCATCTGGCGGATTTTGTCGCGAGTGAACTCCTTGCTGGAGTTCTCTGCACCGTCAGTCACGATCACAAACACAACCAGGCCGGGCCGTTGAGCTTCCTCCATGGCCGACAGCCGAGCTCCCGTTTCGTTAATCGCTCTTCCCACAGCGTCCAGCAATGCCGTTGACCCGCGAGGCACCAGCTTGAAGGGCGGTGCGCTGCTGATCGGCAGACCTTTGTGGACGAACTCATACTCGGTGTCGAACTGCACCAGAGTCAGCAGAGCCTCACCAGGCTCAGATTTCTGCGAGTCCACAAACGTATTGATGCCGCCTTCGGCATCGGTTCGAATGGACGACATCGAGCCACTGCGGTCGATCACCATGGTAATGTCCGTCAAATCTGTTCGCATAGCTCTCATCCTTTTTTGTGATCAACCCGTGAAAACTTCACCATCCCACTTTGGTGCTGTGAAGTGCAAACCCAGCGACCAGAGACACGACACAGCGATGTTCGGTTCGCCTTTTTTTGTGCTGTGCCTGTTTGACAAAGAACTTTCGCTGTAACGCAAACGAAGTCAGCGTGGATCAAATTTTTTTTTGTTCGAATCCAACAGTGCCGTATTATCGCCTTACAAGTTCATCGGCTGCCAAGCTCGATGCGATCTGGCCCCGCTTGACCCTGCGTCGGCGGAGTCTCAGTTTGGAAACTACCGGCGAAATCGAAAACATAACCCGGCCCCCTTCGGCTTCACCAGACTGTTGATTTAATCCTAACGCGATGCGTCAGTTTTGAAGTTGCGCGTCCTGCGACTATCCCAACCCGCTGCGTCAGCGAGGGATTGTGCTTTTGCGGTTTACGCAGTGTTTGAGGAAATCCCTCGCTGACGCGTCGGGGTGTGAAAACGCCCTTAAATCAACAGTCTGTTCACGCCGATGGTGCCAGGGTTTGACAACTATTTGTCGCAACAAAGCAGAGCCGGATCAGGCGGCGTAGTCCCGGGCAAGTGCCCTGACGAATTCCCGCGAAGTCCCATGGCTGACGATCGCCACATCAAGGTTCGCATGGCGATGCTCGTTCAAAGCATGGCGTATCGCGTCCGAGATCCATTCGGTCATATTGCCGAAAGCCCCACCACACAACAATGTCAGAAAGACCGTTCGATTCCCAGTCGCCCGGGCATTTAGAATCCCGGTACACAACGTGGCCTCGTAAGCCGCCTCCAAAACAAGCGTAGCGAATGGCTTCCACCCAGACGAAGAATGCCCGGTGTAGGCCACCGGCATGGCGGAGCAATACGCCTGCGTTACGACATGCTGACAATTGTTGAGCGTTACCTGCGTATCCCATTGCACTCCGATTCGAAGCAGGCTCCGCAGTTCATCGAGCTGTTCTTCGTTTGCAGACAGCAGACGTTGAGAGATCTCTGCCAGCCCGGCCTGAGACGGCAGAGCATATCCGTTCTCCAATCGCTGCTCACTTCAAGATGGCTGAGCTACAGCTCGTTCGATGATCGTCCTTCGCGACTCTTTGACGGGCTGGAGCACATTCGCCTTATCATTCACATCATTGGCTCAAAGGCTGTCACCAACAAACTAACCTCCACTCGCTACAGTAAATGGACAAGTCCTGAACGCCCTACGCTTTTCGAATCACTTCAGTTTGTTCCCAGCCAGAACGTACTTGTCCCTGGCACCTTGCCGAAACTCAGTTCGACCTGTGAGCAGTCCATCATTTCAAAACTCGTAGCAGAGAAGGCGACACTCAAAGACTTCTACGCTCCCGAATCGAACTCTAATGTCTTCTATTCACGGAAGGTCGGCTACTTTCTGCAAGTGCTGGATTTTCAGCCAAAGGTGCTCGACGGCAGTGGCCCGACAATCGTCGAGAATGCTGGTACGTTGGTTCCATATGGATTCCGATGATGCTGAACAGACAGCGATGATCGGACTGATCGAAGCAGCTCGACGCTTTGATCCGGAGCGTGGCTTTCAGTTCTCCACTTATGCTGGTTACTGGATTCGAAATGCTTATCAGCGTTACGGGCTTCAGTGGGGACTACAGATTCGAGTGCCACCACATATTTTTTGGCGGTGTTATCGACTGACGTTTGAGAGAACCCGGCTCATTGCCACCCTTGGCGAAAGTGATGGATTGAAGGAGTTTGAGTCGTTTCGCACCACTCACGGGATTTCCTCGAAGCAGTGGAACTCGTTCTGGACGGCCAGTCATGTTGATTTTCTATCAGAACTCCACGTCAATGAGACAAACCGTCCATGCTCCAGCGATGATTCAAGCGTTCTGACCGGAGCAGCTTCGGATGAGATCTGCAATGAAATTCAGAAGTGTTTGCAGACACTTCCGGCCAGACAGGCGGAGATATTGAGACTGCGTTACGGGATTGGGGAACGTGAGCACACGCTGCAGGAAGTGGCCGAGCGACTGGGGGTCACTCGTGAGCGAGTTCGGCAGATTCAGGTCAAGGCAGAAGAGAAGCTTGAGAAACGAATCGCGGCACGCGGCTTCGGCGAGCCGTCGCAGAATATTCCTGAAACTTCGGATGCTGACGAGATAGAGGAAACCACAGTCTAAGTCCCATAGATCGAGCCACCTCGACTTCTGAATCTTCCTCCTTATGTCATGGACCGAGACTACACTCAACTTTGTTCAGCCATGCGAGCCTTTGATGAACATTGATCCCAGTTCGGCCCATGCTGACGACCAATCACGCCTGACAGCTTCCCCGGAAGAATTTCACGCCGTCTGGGAGATCAGCGAGACCAATCCAGACTACCCACAAAGATTGCTTCGGTATCCGCAATTCTTCGAAGCCAGAACTCTATATGGCCTTGGCGATCGCAGCGTTCTACATCGAACCTGCCTCGGACTGATTTGTTCGGTGAAATGTCCAGGCAGTGTGATCATCAAGACGTTTGATACGATTCGTGAACTCCGCAACGCTGGTATGGTGTTCGCAGGCGGATTTCATTCACCAATGGAGAAGGAATGTTTGGACTTTCTGTTGCGGGGAAAGCAACCCGTGATCGTTTGTCTGGCTCGTTACCCGAAGCGATCGGGCTTGCCGCGAGAATGGCAGGCTGCGATCGATAACCGACAACTACTTCTCTTGTCGTCATTTGGACCTCGTACGAAACGTACGTCGCGATCGGCATCATTCGAAAGAAATCTGCATGTTGCAACGATGTCCAAAGCTATTTTGGTTCCCTAGGCATCGTCCGGCGGTATGGCAGAGCAGGTTGTCGGGAAGTGCCTCGACCAGGGTTTCCGCGTCATTACTTTTCAAGACGAAGAGAATGCTGCTTTGCTTGAACGAGGTGTCAACAGCTACTCGTTTGACGAAGTTCGTAAGCTGTTTCAAGAATGCTGTGAGTGAAGCGTCTGCCAGTTTATAGGTCTTAAGGACTCAAAGCGTCCCCTGGAAAGTGAAGTGATGACCGACCGAACCCGCCTGATCCTGGAAGATCTTGAGGCTGTGCGAGAGAACCTGCTGGCTTTGTCCGACGATATCTGGCAAAGCATCGACCACAACGATCCCGATTCGCTGGAAGAGGGCGTGGCTTTCAAACGCACTTACAACGAAAAGCTTGCGGCCTTCGATACGCTGGCGACTGAACTTTCTGTGCTGGTTCAGCAGTTTACCAGCGTCA
>JBIIIF010000139.1:0-18177 GCA_044235005.1 Planctomycetaceae bacterium
GCAAAAAGACGGCCAAGAAATTCAAAGAATCCTCGCTGGGTGAAGAAGCTCAGTTTTATATCGCCGAGTCCTACTACGCTCAGGGCAAGTTTTCGAAAGCTCAGGACGGCTACGATCAGTTGTTCGAGGACTATCCGTCAACTCGTTACGTCGAACCGGCGACTCGCAAGCTTTATCGTATTGCTCGCATCTGGCTGGAAGTGGCGGAGCCTGTCGCTAAGAATGAAATCCGTCAGGTCAGTGGTGAAAAGGTGATCGAGGAGGCAGAACCTCCGAAGCCGCCGCTGGATCCTACTCTGCGAGTTCGCGTACTTCCGAACTTTCATGATCGCTCGCGGCCGATGTTCGACACACAGGGAAGAGCTCTTGAGTGCCTGAAGTCGATCTGGATGAATGATCCGACCGGGCCGCTGGCGGATGATTCGCTGATGCTGACCGCGACCTACTATCAGCGACACGACAACTTTGTCGAAGCTGACCGCTATTACGAAATCCTGCGTGAAGAATATCCCGACAGTCCGCATCTGGAAGAAGCGTTCCTTTTGGGGGCTCATGTGAAGCAAATGAGCTACCAGGGACCATACTACGAAGGGCGAGAACTCACCGGGGCCAGAAAACTTAAAGAGCAGACCTTGCAGCTCTTCCCGGCATCGCATCAGCGTCAGCAACTCCGCAAAGATCTTGATCAGCTTTACCTGCTGGAAGCTCAGCGAGCGTGGAGCAAGGTTGAGTACTACCAGAAGAAACGCCGACCTCGAGCGGTCGCGATTGCCTGTATTCAGTTGGTGTCAGAGTATCCGGATACATCCTTCGCAAAGGATGCTCGAGCCATCCTGAGAACGATCGATCGGAAAGAGATGCAGGGACTTCCTGAAGTTCCTGAATTCCTTGATTCATTGCCGCCGGCAGAACCGCCGCGACCGAAAGCGGCCGAGGACGAGGGTTCACCAGTGAAGTCAGTCAGCAGTCCTCGAACCCTGGACGAAGGATAACGGTCATCCGGTTCGGTTTATCATGCAGAAAGCTTTCCCTTACCTGACCATGCTGCTGTGTCTCGCTGCCATTTCCGGCTGCGGTTATACACTTGGCACGCCCATGGTTCCGGGAGTTCGGACGGTGCATGTTGCCGTCTTTAAGTCAGATTCGTTTCGCCGAAATCTGGATTATCTGCTGACAGAGGCCGTCCAGAAAGAAGTACGAACTCGCAGCGGCTACCGGCTTGATGAAGCGGAAACAGCCGACACGATCCTAAAAGGCAAGATCGTCGAGATCCGTAAGAATCCGCTGGTCGAAAATCGCTTCGACGATCCTCGCGAGATTCAATTGATGGTCGGTGCGGAAGTCACCTGGATCGACCGTCGCAGTGGACAGATTCTGCAGCAGCAGACGTTTCCGCTGGGCCCCGAGCTGACCCAACACGCCAGCAATGTCAGCTTCGCTCCGGAAGTCGGTCAGTCACTCGCGACCGCTCAACAGGAATCGGCAACACGCCTGGCCGCTCGCATCGTCGATCTGATGGAAGCGCAGTGGTAAGTGGCTTTGGCAGCGGCCTGCAAACTGACAGTCCGGCGAACGGCCTGCGAACAACCTGCCACTAAGGCGAGCGGCCGGTGTAAACCATGCGAGTGAAGTCCATGTCACGAGTCTTCGAATGTCTTTGCCTTGCTCCTGAAAGCTTCGCAGGATGCAGTCGTCTGCACAAGAATAGCTCGTCGAGGATTCGAACCCCGTCCTTCAGTTTTGGAGGCTGACTGCTCTCCCAGGAGCACACTCGTAAAAGACTCCGACGAAACCCGGGCGTTTCAGCGTCTCCGAAAAACATGGCCCGAACACCGGCACCGGCCACAAAAAAAGGCCCGATGCCGTGGTGACATCGGGCCCTGAGAATCATGTGACTCTCAATTCGCGGTTCACCATTTCCGGACGTCAGTCCAACGCCATGGCATGCACCATCGGCGGACCCATGCATCGGATCGACGCCATCGATCAGTGGAAAGGTCATCGGAGTAAATCGGCGAAGTGCACACGATTGAATGGCCTGCAGGTAAGAGAAACAGTCCACAAGGTCACAGACTGCTGCAGAGTTAGACGTTCGGTCCGTCAGAAAGGTTCATCGAATCTTCGAAGTTTTTGTTGGGGTTTGATGGCCGGTCTGAACAAGCCGGGTAGACGTCATCGACTGCCGAGATTTTTTCAGACAATCTTCACACCGCCCGTACTCATTGAAAGCAGAACGTTTACGAAAGCTGCTCATTTCTTATTCCCCAAAGGAGACGTTTCGACACCGCATCGCGCGAACCTCTGGTGCCCTGCCTTTTGATTATGTGAATGAATCATTTTTCATTAATGGAGGCGGATCATGTCGCAATGTCGAGTCCCGTGGCTAATCAGATTGCTGTACACGCATAACCCGTTTTGTCTGATCAGTGCCTGCCTGTTTGTCTATGGCCTGAAGTTGCTCTTCCGAACCGGAAACGCCGCGGTGCTGTTTCAACGAGGCACCGTCGAGTTCATGTCACCAACCGGACTTATGGGAGGTCTGGTCGCCGTGACATTACTGATGGCAGCGACGGCCGTTTTGATCTTACGATTGGGGAAAGTCTGGGAAGACGCCCGCTCATTGGTGCTCATTGTGCTGCTGATGCTGCTGGCGATTTCTGTCAGTCTGGATGAATTGCTGTCGATGGCCTCCGAACAGGAAAAGGGCCTTCTGGAAATTGGCGGCATGGTCCTGTCCGGTGCTGCAATCGCCGTCGGAATGGTCGAACTCCTGATTCGTGGTCTGCAGGTGCGATTGTCGTGGCTCTGGCGGGGACCACTGTATCTCCTCCTGACTCTGTTCTTTGGCTGGCCGCTGCTGTTGCTGCCTGAAATCATGCCGTTCGATACGGCTCAGGTGCGGTCTCTGATCGCCGCATTCCCCACAGTGGCAGCTTTGATTTCTCTGCTTCTGCTGCCCGGGATCCGTCAGGGATCAGCCTCTGTGCGAGATAACGGAACGCCGTGGACCTGGCCGTGGCTGCCATGGACGCCGTTTGTTTTCCTCGCCGTCGCCATTTGTTTCAGGTCTTACTCACTGACCATTTCACCCTTATGCCCCGCTCTTTGCTGACCAGTTTCAGGTGGTTCCGGTCATGATGCTCGCTTGCTGAAATTGGCGAGTGCCTTCTATCGCCATCGAACAGGGGATCTTCTGACTGGCCTGGTGATCTTTGCCTTGCTGCCGATGGTAGTGGAACTTCCTCAGGTTCTGCAGCCGTGGAAATCGTTCCTCAGTCTGCATCTTGCCTATCTCGCTGTTCTGATCGTCGCGATGTTCCGAAGGGATCATGCAGAGTGGAGTCGGACCAGTGCTGTACTGCTGCTGGCCACTTTGGTCACGGGGCTTGTCATGCTGATTCGTCGGCATGAATCTCCGATGGTATTGGCTGCTTATTTTATCGCCATGACATTGTTCTCAGCGGCAAGCTATCGCTGGCTGAACGAACGCTGGTATCTTGTCGTTACGATCCTGAACTGCTTTGCCGGACTTCTGGGGGATTTGTCGAAGCCTTCTGGACACTCTCGACCGCACAAATGGAGAGCGGCATGCGGCAGGTGATTTTTGGAGGCATCAGCTTTCTTGCGGCGGTTGTGATCAGCATCCTGAAGACGGATGTCGGCAGAAGGCTTAAGCTTCGGCTGCTGCAAACAAGACGCACCTTTGTGTCGTGGCTTCTTGAGTCGAACGGACAAGTCGTCTAATGCGACTGTCCCAAATCGACCCCTTCGGCCTCGTGCCGATGGTGAGATGGTTTGGCAACGGGTGGAGTCGCGATTGGTTGTTAAGGCAGGTCCTTTCTGTCGGAAAAGATTTCCGTATTGCCGCAAGGCGAACCTGGTGTGCAACAGGTGCCAAAATATCGGCCGAGAACTTTGGTTCCCATGCACACAGGTCGCGGCAAGCCGCGAAGTCCTCCTCGGCAAGGAGAACCTACCGAAATCCGCGACTACACCCTTTGGCGTCCAGAAAAGCGGTCATGATTCTGGTTGCCAAACGCTTCACCACTCAGGCAAGCTGAGTGGCGTCAACAAAAGAGACTGGTGACAGTCGAAAGAATGTCACTCGCGCGCAAAAACACACCTGGCGCGAAGGATCGCGCCAGGTGTGTCAGGTCGAGATGTCACGGCGATTAAAGCAGATTCACAACTTTGTCCGCCAGACCTTTTTCACCGAGGAAGACATTGAGCTTCCCGGCCGTTGCAATCTTTTCCAGAACTTCCAGTTCTCGCAGCCGCATCAGAACCGGATTGTCAGCCAGCAGTTTGGCCGTGTTGGCCTGAGACCGCATGGCTGCCGTTTCTTCACGACGTGAGATCAGATTGGCTTCGGCCGCTTTGCGAGCTTCCGTGACTCGATTCATCAGATCCTTCATGTCGCCAGGAAGAATGATGTCTCGAATCCCGACCGATGCAATCGCCAGTCCAAGTTCTGCCGCACGTCGCGCGATGTTGGTTTCAATGTCTTTTGCAACCACATCCTTGTCGGACAGAAACGTATCCAGTTCACGCGTTCCGATAACGGCTCGCAGAACCAGCTGCGTTTCTCTGTACAGAGCCTGACGGACGTCATCAGTCTGGCTGACGGCTTTGCGAGCATCCGTGATCCGGTACGTGACCACCGCGTTCAGACGCAGAGTCACCTTATCGGACGTCATGATGTCCTGTCCGCCAACATCAACCATCGTCTCACGCAGATCGACTTCGACGACGCGAGAATCGGACTGTCCCTTCCAGAACGCGTACAGCCCCGACGTCAACGTGTCGATGTAGCGACCGTCGATGAAGAGCACACCCACACGATCTCGTTCAACCGAGCAGACATCAAGGACTCGTTGTGCCATCGGCGAACGAGCAATCACCTTGAGTTCCTGATGTTCGAACCGAACGTTTCGAGCATCCACGATTTCGATGCGAACATTCTTCTGGCCCGTCCAGTAGGCGTAGAGCCCTGAAGGCAGAACATGGCTAAATCGGTTTTCGATCCACACCAACGCGCGTTCGTGGTCTTTCAGGTCGAGGACGACAGCTCGTCCCGTCAACGCACCCGACTTCACGATCAAATCCAGCTTTTCATGAGTCAGCCACGGTTCACGCTGAGACACAATGTCCACGCGAATTCTTCCGAGCCAATCGAAGTAATTGTGCGTACCCGGTTCGACGAGCCCCTTGAATTCACCGTCGCGAAACAGCAGCCCGATTTCCCATGTCCGAATTTTAACACGCTTAATAAAGAACATAATTTCCTCCCCGAGCGGATTGCTCGGTACTCATTGATTTCGCCTCTGATTGGCGAAGATCTTCGGTCGTATCTCTGTCGATACGGAACAACAAAAACACCATTGGAAGACAGTACATCCGCAGATCACGTGGATAATCACGGAGTGCGTTTGAGTGGACGAGGTTCAGCAGTGTCGACTGACTCGTGCATGAGCTGGCGGCGATGAACCACAGAGGGCAACATCGCTTTGTGCTCATCACTATGACAGTGTCGGCTTCTGAACTTTGAACGCGGTATCTGCGCACTGCAGAGCAATCTTCCACGCTGCTGAAGCAATGCCAATCCGGAATCCACAACGTGGTTCCTGATTGCGCAGACTTCGGCTGATCGATGAGATGACTGCCTTCCTCTGGTTACCTTGGGCGTAGGCAACGCCTCCGACGTAAAGGGTCGGTGTTGGTCTTTAGCCAACTCGTTTGGAGATGGTACAGGATTCGAACCTGTGACTGCCAGATTATGAGTCTGGTGCTCTACCGCTGAGCTTACCATCGTCGATGCTGCCAGTCAGAAACCATAAACAGAACATGCAGGAGCAAACCTGAGGGCCATTGGAGTGACGATCTCACGGTGACCTGAACGCTGCTGGAAAGCAACATCGATGAATCAGGTCACTGGACATCGCCACGTCTTCGACGGTTCTCTGATTTATCGAAAACATTTGAGGAGCAGAGGGAAGTTTTCGGGCAAAGAGCTTCCTGCCTTAGCGGGAGGTCACAGGCCGTTGAGCGGTAAGGCCTTGACTGATGTGGTTCGCCTCAAAATGACGCGCTTGCTGTCACTTTGCGAGTCCCTTTAGAATGTGGCAGAGCATTTTTCATTTTTGCTCATCAATAAGGACCCAAAATTCGGCATCCAATTGAGGTCGATCGAATTCTCTCGCCTGGAGATTGCAATTAAGAACTCGTTGTTGCCAAAAGATGTCTTCCGCAATGATGACGCTGCACGGGCCGATATCGGTATCGTGATGGGATCGCCCGACGCAGAACATCTTCGCCAGAGAATTGCGGCCGGGATAAGTCTTTTCAAGGCCGGCAAGGTTCCGAGAATGATTGTCTGCGGTGATGGCCGGGAGAAAGATTCTCAGCAAAAGTCTGAAGCTGTGCGGATGAAAGAGATCGCCATGAAGGCCGGGGTCCCGGAGGATAGCATTATCATCGAGGATACTGGCCATGACCCAATCGAGAGTGCTAAAGCGTGTGGTCGTTTGCTGAAATCCGATAGCAGCTTGCAGTCGGTGAAGTCGGCGTTTCTTGTGTCATCTGCGTGGCATCTGCTGCGGATGTCGATCGTGATGAAACGTTATGCGCCCAACAAAGTGACTCTCTATTGTTATGCGGCCACTGAAGGTGTGACAGCCAGCAATTGGCAGACCTCACCGCAAAACCGAGCGATCGTTGAGAATGAACTCCGACTGATCGAAAAACTGCTCAAGACCGGTTTTTCATTGAAATAGATGCTCTCAACATGGAGCCCTGAGGAACAATGGAACATGCCCATCAGTGCGATCGATCATCTGGTTGTCACAGCGCCGAATCTGGCTGTGGGCGTTGACTATGTTGAACAAACACTGCGGTGCAAAATGCAGCCCGGTGGCCAGCATCCACGAATGGGCACTCACAACGCGCTGCTGAGACTTGGTCGCGAGTGCTATCTGGAAGTCATTGCGATCGATCCGGAGGCGACTCCACCGCAAAGACGACGGTGGTTTGAACTCGACGCGATGACTTCCGACAGTCCGCCACGTCTGGCTGGGTGGGTGATGCGGACGAACGAGATTCACAGGGTTGCTCAGTTGAATCTTCTTGACACAGGTTCCATCGAAGAGATGAGTCGAGGATCACTGGAGTGGCAGATTACGATTCCCTCCGACGGACGATTCGTGTGTGGTGGAATCGCTCCCTCTGTCATCCAATGGAAGGGCGAAACACATCCCGCATCGAGACTTCAGGATTCGCATGCGACTCTGATCAGGCTCGAGGCTCAGCATCCAGACGCACAACGCATCAACAATTGGCTGGCGAGTGCGGGCTTCGAGGAATCAATGAGCATTCAGGCTCCGGTGGATAACTCCACGATCGAACTGACTGCACTCCTGCAAACACCCAGCGGCCTCGTGCGATTCCGCTGAGATTCAAGCCGCAAGTGCATGCTGTTGATGGAGCCTGAAGTTTGTCTGTACGCGACCCGCATTGGAGATTGGGGTAATGGTCGGAATGACAGATCTCGCGAACAGGCGGCCTCAATTTATGCCGCCCGAAGCGTGCTGCACCTTATCCCACGACCAGTCTTTTAAATAGCCAGGACGGGAATCGAACCCGTACGTCCCTTTACGGGACCCGGGATTTTAAGTCCCGTGCGTCTGCCTGTTTCGCCACCTGGCCGAGCGGAAAACTCCTTCGGTCATGACATCGCTCAGTCATGACAGCAATCCATCGCCACAGTGCAGAGACAGTTCAATTCAGCGACGGAAACTCGACTTCCGGGCGAAGAGTATCGAAGATTACGAAAAGTAAAAACTGAAGCCTGCACATTCTTCCAACGCGCAGGCTCCATTTCGCAGATTTTACTGATTTTTCGGCACGCACCGGGCTCTTCGCACCGCATTCGGTTCTGGTGATTTCCGCAAATTCAGCCTACGGGATAATCAGGAATAGACCGACCACCGTAGCGACTTCCACAACCGTGGCTTCTTCGTTGAACGGGATCTGGTAATGCTTCTTCGGAGCATATTCTCCAGGGCGGTAGTAACCCAGAGCATACTGTTTTGAATGAATCGGATGCAGTGCCATCTGATATGGCAGTCCGACCAGTTGTGTCGCGAAGAGCCCTGTCGATGCAAACGGCTGCACAATCGGATGATACGTGTGACCGTAACGCTCCAGCGATGGATCTTCGAAATACAACGGGTAATGATAAAAATTAGTCGGAGCCCACTGATAAACTGTCGGACTAGCCTGACGAGGCTGATAATCCTCGGTGTTCACTCGATCATTGAAATCCATAGGCAATTGATCAGGAACAATACCCTTCATCGCATAACTCAGTGTGGGCTGAATCGTGCGGATATCTGTTTTCAGACGGCTTGCAGGAGCGGTCTCTTCCCCTGCCACAACCTCTTCCTGACCAGCCGTCTGCAGGACAACGGTCGAAGACGAAACCGCGATCGGTGCGGCATCGTAAAAGTCGACCTCCGGCAGTGGCTGTTCGGGCAGAGTGATGTTGTTCATCATTTTCTCGTGCTTACTGGCCAGACGCTGCATCGGAGGCTGTTGCGGTCGTTTCTGGTCCGGCTGGATTCGATTGATCATCTTGCTGGAACGTTCTTCCCACCATTCGCCGACAGACTCAGCGGAAGACGACACAACACCCCCGGACAACACATAATCCATCCGAGCCGAGAAGCCCTCGTCGACGTTCTGAGTCCGGCTAAAACGTCGATCAGCCGGTGGAGCGACCTGGTGCCGTGCCTGCTCAGAGATCGCAGGTGCGTTCACGGATGCCGGTTCTGGTGGCATCACGGCGCCGGCGGGCACCACGCCTCGTTGCTCTGAAAACAATTGTTCGGGCGGAGTTCCGCCAGCCTGCGTGACTCTGGCTCTGGCCGCCTGTCGGACAACCGTCGCCGACGAGGCCGTGGAACGCTTCACTCCCTCTTCGGCCGTCATGGCTCCGGCAATTTCCGGACGCTGAACAACAGGGCCCGCGCCTCTTGATGTTGCTCGTGAGTTATCAGCCATGGCATCCGAAGCGGACAGAAACGCAACCATTCCCGCGAGACTCACGCCTCGCAGGAGGTTGTTCATGACCGATGCGGAGTCAGTCCTTCGGGGCATGCTCCACAGAGTAGTTCGGAGCTTCCTGAGTAATTGCGATGTCATGTGGATGGTTCTCCCTAACCGACGCCGCTGAAATCTCGATAAATCGAGCTTTCTCTCGCAGCTCCGCAGTTGTCCCGACTCCGACATAACCCATGCCGGAACGAAGACCACCGGTAAGCTGGAATATCAACGGCTGCAAGGCTCCTTTGTAAGGAACGCGACCTTCCACGCCCTCCGGAACCAGTTTGGACTGGTCGCCCGATGGGACATGTCCCTGCCGGTAACGTTCACTGCTGCCCTTCATCATCGCTCCCAGCGATCCCATTCCTCGGTATCGCTTGAAGCTTCGACCCTGGTAAAGAATCATCTCACCAGGACTTTCATCCACACCCGCCAGAAGACCGCCGACCATCACAGTCCACGCTCCTGCCGCAAGTGCTTTTGTGATATCTCCGCTGAAGCGAATTCCGCCGTCAGCAATAATCGGGATCCCGGTTCCCTTCAAAGCTCTGGCCGCATTAGCGACCGCACTTAACTGGGGGACACCGATGCCCGAAATTATCCGAGTTGTACAAATAGAACCTGGACCAATCCCGACTTTGACGGCATCTGCACCGGCATCCGCCAGAGCTTTTGCGCCTTCTTCAGTCGCAATATTTCCCGCAATGACATCGATCTGGAGCTGGCGCTTAATGGCCCGCACTGTTTCGATAACATTCCGAGAATGACCATGTGCACTATCTACGACCAGTACGTCAACACCTTTTTCGACCAATTGAGCGGCTCGATCAAGATCGAAAACACCGACTGCGGCACCAACCCGCAAACGGCCGCGTGAATCTTTCGAAGCCCGCGGAAACTGCAGGTTCTTGTCAATGTCACGGATCGTGATCAATCCCTTCAACTGATAATCATCGTCCACGAGCAGCAGTTTCTCGACCTTGTTTTGCAGGAGAATTCTCTCGGCCGCTTCAAGGGTCGTGTCTTCCGGTGCTGTGACCAGATTCTCCTTCGTCATTACTTCCGAAACCGGTCGATCTTTTGATTCCAGAAACCGCAGATCGCGGCGAGTCAAAATGCCCACCAGCTTCCCATTGACCGTGATCGGAACGCCACCGATGTTTCGCTCATCCATCAGCTTGACGGCTTCACCAGCCGGCGTCTCCGGAGGAAGAGTGACCGGATCAACGATGACCCCATGTTCACTGCGCTTCACTCGGTCGACCTGCATCGCCTGCTGCTCAATGCTCATATTCTTGTGAATAATGCCGATGCCGCCCAATTGGGCCATCGCGACGGCCATTTCACTTTCCGTCACCGTGTCCATCGGACTGCTGACGATCGGCAAACTCAGGCTGATATTGCGCGTCACATGCGAACTGATGTCGACATCCGACGGGACCACTTCGCTGTATCCGGGTTCCAGAAGGACGTCATCAAACGTCAGTCCGCGATAGGCGATGCGATCGTGCATGTTGGGGGCTCCATGGAAAATGGTCAGTGGTCAGTGGTCAGTTACTCTTCAGAATCCAATGGCTCATCAGTCGTTTCAATCCGGGCACCCTTCTTCTGAATCGTGGCCAGCAGATGATTCGAAAGTCGAATTAACGTTGGAATGTCCATGTTCTCAGCGCGGTCTTCCGAGGTATGGCCGAGCTCCAGAAGAAGCTGATCAATCTCGGGCTTGTCGAGCTGCTGTCGATAAAGTGCCACAAGGACACTGCGGATGAACTTGCGTCGCAGCGTGAATGCTCGCCGGAGAAAATCCTGGTAAAATCGCCGATCATGGATCCTGTCGGCTTTCTCCTGATCGCGCCAGATGCTGACAATCGCGGAGTCGACTTTTGGCCGCGGCCAGAAAACGTTGGGGCCCAGACGACGCAGAATGCGAACCGTTCCCTGCGACTGAATCCAGGCCGACATCGCTCCATATTTTGAATTGCCCGGCTCCGCTTCCATCTTCTCCGCGAGTTCCCACTGAATCGTGCAGACCATACGCTCCCACGGCAGATCCGACGCGATGATGTTCGAGATCACCGGTGTGGCGACGCTGTAAGGAAGATTGGCAACCAGCTTCAGCCGACCATTAGGAATGGAGGCAACATGATGGCGGATGACATCACAGATATGAGGATCCAGCGTGTTCTTGTTCTTCAGGATATCGCTGTTGATGAGTGTTACGTTGTTGCAGTCCTGAACCGCTTCAGCGGCCAGCGCTGACATGTTCTTGTCGATGTCGATGGAGATAACTCGTCCGGCTTCCTGCGCCAGAAACGCGGTCATGCCGCCCGTTCCTGATCCCACTTCCAGAGCCACATCCCGAGGACCCAGCTCGGCGGCTCGCACGGCGAACTCAATCAGATTCACATCGATCAGAAAGTTCTGTCCCAGATCTCCGCGCGGGTTGATGCCGTGCTGCTGGAACAGCGACATCAGAAAGGATCGCGTCTGACGCTGGACTGCTTTCATCGGGGAGGTGGACTTTCCTGATTCAAATCGATGCCGGGAAGAACTTCAGTGTTAGGTCCCATGGAGATTCCGGGAGCCGCGTGAATAATGCCGGGCGACTGAGCACTTCCGAATCGGCGCTCCAGAAGCTGGTCCACATACTTGCCAAGAACATCATTTTCAATGTTCACGACGTCGCCCACTGAAACCTGGCCGAGCGTTGTCACTTGCAGCGTGTGAGGAATCAGGGCGACAGAAAACCGATCATGTGTCACATTCACAACCGTCAGGCTGATGCCATCAACCGCGACGGAGCCCTTCGAGACGAGTAGCCGAAGCTGCTCTCGTCCCGGAGCAAACCACATGTCGATCCAGTCCCCGCTGCGAACAATGTCGGTCACCGTCGCGACACCGTCGACATGTCCCTGAACGATGTGACCGCCCAGCCTGGCGTCGGCTCGCAGCGATCTCTCCAGATTGACTCGACTGCCGACAACGAAGCGTCCCAGATTGGTCTTCGAAAGCGTTTCTGTGCCGGCTTCGAAATCCAGCATGCCTTCGTGAATGGCCACAACCGTCAGGCAGCATCCGCAAATTGAAATGCTGTCCCCCAAAGCGGCCTCATCGGCGGAGAAACAACTGTCGTCCGGTGCAATGGAAAGGCGCAGCCCAACCGGCAGTGACGCGATTCTCCGGACAGTTCCCTGTCCTTCCACGAGGCCGGTAAACATAGGGCTTGCACTTGTATGCAACGAGAAAACACTGTCTCCAGTGCGGGATGACAACCCGGCGCGGTTCTGAAAACCTGCTACCATCGATCGTTGCGTGATAATCCTATCAAATCCACCGCCGAATACACCTAACCGCCTCGAACTTTCCCGCCCTTAACACGGGGAAGCACATTTTTCGAGGCGAAATCGTGGTTCATCCACATTCGTGGTGGCATCATTCGACCCATTTCGGAAAATGACCAAGCGAAATTCGACTGAACGTATCCTGCCCGTGGAATGCCCGTGTCAGCCAACCCACCGAACAATTCAGAGTCCGCTGAAGAGCCGGAAACAATTACCGATCTCTCGGAACTCTCCTTCGATTTTGAAGACGCTACACCCTCAAGTCGTCGCCCAGCCTGCGGTTCCTCGCTCAGCGAGCCGAATCCCGCTGAGCTGAGTGAGGAACTTGAATTGCTGGATTCTCTGTCCGGACAAATCACCGGGGATGGCCCACCAGAGTTCTTCTGCAAACCGCTCGGACAATTGCTCGGGCCGATGTCTCTGGCCGAACTGCGAATTATGGCCGAGTCCGGCGCACTCGCTGATGACGATCTCGTCCGCTACGGCGAAACCGGCGAATGGAAACCTGCCGCTTCGTTTGCAAGGCTGGGGGAATCTCTGCATCGCGGATCTGCCATTACCGCCGAGCCCGTCGCCAGTGCTCCTCCCTCGACTCGACGACTGTTCCAGACGGGATACAAGCCAACAGGCGACTCTTTCGGAGCAGACGGTTCGAAGCCATCAACGCCGACTGAACCGGCAGTCGCACAGGAAGTCACACCACCAGTGGCTCCAGAGAAAACGTCAACAACTGTGGCCGAGTCTGTAATCGTTAAGGCGGACGCGACTGCATCTCCAGCAAACAATCCTGCTGAGGCATCAGGAGCAGTCAATGACTCCGACGCTGGCTCTGAGTCTGAAACCAAAGCACAGACCGCTGAATCTCCACGCCGAAAGAAACCGGCGAAAAAATCCGCGGCCGCTAAGAAGGCCGGCAAGAAGTCAGCGGGCAAAAAGAAGCCGGTTAAAAAACGCAACGATGAAGACGATGCCATTCTGAACGACATCTTCAGTGAAGTTTTTGCCGACGATCAGAAAACACAACGCCCGGCGATGCCACCTGCTGCAAGTTCCGCATCGGACTTGGCAGAGCGAGCGGAATCACCTTCGACCTCGAATGAAACGGCCGCGGCGAAAACCTCGGACACAGCAGCACCCAAATAATCAAGAGGCTCTAAGCAAAACCGGGACAGGCACCCTTGCCGGTCATTTATGTGCAGTGATTTTTCAAGCTCACGGGAGCCAGTGCCGGTTTTGTCAGGTTCTAAGCAAAAAACGAATTGTCGCATCTCTCGTTGTTAACCCTCAGACGTTGTTGACCCAGGCCTGAAGTCTCAGGGACGCTGCGAGATCAGAACAGACATTCGATGATCTGATAACAAACCATCTCATTGAGGCACAGCGTATGTGTGGCCGCTTCACGCTCAGAACTCCTGCTGCTCAAATGCTGGAGATCTTTAATCTGGTCGAGATGCCAGCATTGGCGCCACGTTACAACATCGCACCGACTCAATTGGTGATCTGTATTCGAAGCGTTGCTGACGATCCGAAGTCCCGCGAAGCCGTGCTGATGAAATGGGGTTTGATCCCGTTCTGGGCGAAGGACACTGCAATCGGAAATCAAATGATTAATGCTCGCGCGGAAACAGTGGCGGAGAAGCCTGCGTTTCGAGCAGCCTTTTCCAAACGTCGATGCCTGATTCCGGCCGACGGCTTTCTGGAATGGCAAAAGCTGAGCACTGGCAAGAAGCAACCCTGGCTGATGGAAATGGCCGATCAGCAACCATTCGCGATGGCTGGGCTGTGGGAGTACTGGACTCCGAAAGGTGATTCGACCGCAAAGCCAATTGTTTCGTGTTCAATCATTACAACGTCCGCGAACGAAGACATGAGCGTTCTCCATGATCGCATGCCGGTAATTCTTCCAATCGAAGCATGGGCGACGTGGCTGAACCCGACAGCCAACGTCAGTCAATGCAGCGGTTTGTTGAAACCGTCGGAGAACGGTCTCTTGACGAAGACCTGCGTTTCGACAAAAGTCAATCGGCCGTTCCCGGATAACGCAGAATGCTTGCAGTCCGTTGATCCACCCGAACCGTTAACGAAGCGTACGCCGCTGGACCAATAAACTCTGCTGGCCAGTTTCACGACCAAGCCCGTCGCTATGACCAGGCCGGTCGCTACGACCAGGCCCGTCACACGCCGAAGGTCTCACCCCGCGCGAACCCGCCTACAAAATTGCCAGCGGATTGCGGCGTGACTCCAGAGTTCCTCTGGTCACACCGACACGATTCATTGCATTCAGAGACTGCCAGACGTGTTCGCCGGTCACGGCCCCATTCAGCAACTGACGATAGAGTTGCAGCAGTCGATGAATCTCGCCCGGTGATTCTCGCAGCAGTTCAATTCGAAACCGACTCACGCCCGAATGTCGCAGGTCCGCAACAACTTCGGCCGAGCTTTGAGCCACCGCGTTGAACAGCGTGTTGCGGCAGCCGACATCGGCCACCAGAGGATGATCGACTCCGGTGCGATCACGCAGTTCAACCTGATGCTCATCGCACGGGCGACCGCAATTTGTTTTGTTCGTTCCCGGTGACAGCATTGCACAGAACACGCAATGTTCCATATGAAACATTGGCATATGTTGATGAACGACAATCTCCAGCCACTGTGAAGGCACCCATTTCACAAGCTCCATCAACTGATCACGGTTCAGATCGTATGATGGAGTCAGCCACTGCAGTCCTTGTTGCATCAGAAACGATGCGGTCAGTTCGTTGGTGACATTCAAAGAGTAATCGCCGACAACAGGGATGCCGTTATCGCGAAAGAACGCGAGACCGCTGAGATTTCTGATCAGCACGCCATCGGGACGATGCTTGAGCATTGCTCGAAACAAACCCATCTCATCCGGCTTCTGAATTCGCGGAGTTGCCAGCAGCAGCGTATGTCCTGAAGCTCTGGCGATTTCGACAGCCTGTCGGTATTCGCGAATATCCTGAAAATCGGCAATCAATCGATCAGCAAAAGCGGACGAGTCGGCCGTATTCAGCACGCTGACGGTATTCTGCAGACTGGTCGCCATCTGCGTGCATTCTCGCAACTGGTCCAGTGTTCGGCAGAGAACCGTCAGCAAAGGAGTTCCCGACGGCGCGCTGTGAGCCGGAAGTTCATTGCGCAGGCGATCGATGGCCGAATCACGACACAAATGAATCTCCGGCATCGGGAGCGATTTATCCAGTTGCTCAATCATCTGCTTGCGAAGTTTCCCGAGCACGCTCAGGGGAACCATCGGGCCGCCGATGATCTCTGCTTCCAGCGATTTCAGTTCGTAAACGGTTCCGCCCAGCCGCGAAAGCTGCTCCTGCAGCACGTCCTTCGTGACCGGATGTCGCTGAGCCAATTGCAAAGCCTCTTCCGATTGGACCAGACAGGTACAACCGTTGGCCGCACGGCCTTCGATCTGCAGAGGCTGCCCGACTTCGGCACGCACTTTGATTTGCACGGCGACTCGACGCTGCGGATCAGCCACATCGAACGTGCGGCGAAGCTGCTGATTCAACCGAGGATCATCGGTTTTCCAGATCTGCTGTCCCACATACAACTTGCTGAGATCCAGATGACTGCGATCAAAGGTCAGATCAACCTCACCACTGTCAACAGCTTCCAGCAGTGCCTGTCGGCCACGGAACACCTGGAAGACTCGTCCCCCCTGTTCATTGCCGCCGAATCGATCGCCATCAAATACGACACCATCACCGGCCTGCACGGAATACTCCAGGCTGACCGTCACGCAGTCACGAAGCACATTCGTGATTCGTCCCAGCAAAACACCCCGCTTGGCAGAACTTGTCGCCGGCACCAGCATCTTATGATCACAACCGTTCAGCCAGCCAGGCGAGAAACCTCGGGAGAACGACTGTTCCATTTCGGCGATCTGGCGTCGAGTAAACTGAACAGGTCTTCCGGCCATCGCGGTGTCGATGGCCTCGCGATAATGGCGAGTAATATTCGCGACATACTCCGGAGTCTTCAGACGCCCTTCGATCTTGAAGGAGCTGACTCCGGCATCAATGAGTTCACGAGTCAGCGAAAACGCTGCCAGATCCTGAGGACTTAGCAGATACTTCTGATCTCCGAAGTCCCGCAATTCGCCGTCACACAGAAGTTCGTAAGGAAGTCGGCAGGCCTGCGCACACTGGCCACGATTCGCGCTTCGACCACCCAGCGATTCGCTCGTGAGGCACTGACCGGAATAAGCGACACACAAAGCCCCATGGATGAATGCTTCCAGTTGCATGGTCGTGCGACTGTGTATCTGCCGGATTTCATCGATCGAAAGTTCTCGCGGCAACACGACTCGTTCAATGCCAAGCTGTTCCGCGACGGCAATACATTCAGCACTCGTCAGAGTCATCTGCGTTGAGGCATGAATGGCCAGATCTGACGTGATCGCGCGAATCATTCGTGCGACGCCGAGGTCCTGAACCAGCACCGCATTCACCGGAGCCAGCGCGAGGCGACGGATGATGGACTGAAGTCGAGGCAGTTCGTCAGAGAAGGCCAGTGTATTGAGAGTCACGTAGCCTTTGACGCCGCGGCGATGCAGGAACTCCATGATCTCACCGATGCGGTTCAGATCGAAGTTTGCCGCGCGAGCCCGCGCGTTGAAGCCGTCGTCCAGGCCAAAGTAAACCGCATCCGCTCCGTTCTCAACCGCCGCACTAACGCAGTCCCAATCGCCTGCAGGAGAAAGCAGTTCAGGAGCTTTGATGGTTGGCATAGAGTGGTCGTTGGACATGGGGACCGTAGATAGGAAGCCGAATTGGATGTGGCAAGGAGAGGATCCCGTCGGCGGAGCGACGGGTGTACGGTACACCTGTCGCTCCGCCGACGAGAGATTGCCTCGTTCTGGCCGCAGATGATACACCGAAACCGCCCCGAGGAGTTTTTTCAATCGAAGTGATTGCCGGGAAATCTCAGAAGCTGATCGATTCAATGCTGCCGAATCGCCCCGGAAATCAGAGGGCTGATATTCAGACGGCCAAACGAGTCGCGCGGCACTCAAAAAGCAGTCATTCGGCCAACTTCGCCGGTTCTCCAGGCGGCAATTCCTGTTCAGCGACAGGCTGGGAGATTTGGGAGGTTCTTGTCTTTTTCAGAGCCGAGGCAGGCTCGGAAGCCACCTTGAGCCTTCGGGACGAAGCAGGGTAGAGTCCTTTTTCGGGCCTGCTTCCATTGGTCCAGAATCGCGATCTGTTGATTTCAAGGTTCAATGAACGCTCCAAAAAAATGATCGTGTTATCACGCGATCCACAATCAGCGGCTGATGCGATGACCCAAAGCTTTACTTCCACGAAGCACCTGAAGTCGTGAAGTCTGTAAACGATTCGGAATCAAAACGATGAATCTTCACTCTCAGAAAAACGTCTCCGCCAGATCTGTGGTGGCCGTCACTCTGCTTGCCCTGGGTATTGCCACGCCGGCGATGTTGTTTTCCGTCGGATGTCAGTCAGTCCCCATGACGAACCGCAAACAACTTCTGGTCACGACGGTGGAAAAAGAAAATGAGATGGGCCTGTCGGCTTATCAGGAAGTGCTGAAGTCGGAGCCGTTGACGAAGAATGAGAAGGCAACCGAGATGGTTCGTCGAGTCGGCCAGCGAATTGCCGATGCGGCTAATCGTCCCGACTTCAAATGGGAGTTTAATGTCATCGAATCCGAAACACAGAACGCATTCTGTCTACCAGGCGGA
>JBIIIF010000375.1:0-5311 GCA_044235005.1 Planctomycetaceae bacterium
ATGCCGAGACGCACTTTGTCGCCACGGATTTCGATGACCATGAGAGTGATCGAATCGCCGATCACAATCTTTTCGTCTTTCTTGCGGCTGAGTACTAACATGTCCAGTCCCTGGTCAATCTTCTTCGTGAATGATTGCTGCCTGACTCAATATGACCTGGCCGAGCCAACACAGCCCCGGCAGTACAGACAGATGTTGAGTTCCAAAACTCTCCTTAGGACGCACGCGTCTTCAGGTGAAGAACCCTAGGTCGTTTTCGACAACTGGGCGACTTCAGATGCAAAGATTGCCGAACTGCAAACGCTTTGGTAGCTTTTTTTGCTGATTTGTCCGGGAGAATCCGCCCTTGCCATGACAGTTGAACATGGTCATGACGGTCCTGCAGATTAGTCGGGCGCCTGATCACATTGGGGCACTCCCCCTGGTGAGGGTTCTCCATCGCGAAGGCTGAAGGCTGAAGGCTCGAGAAAATCTTCATCCAACCGCCAATGAGTGAGCTTTAGCGGTCCGATGGCTTGAGCGGCCCCGCTGATGGATCATCTGGGTTCCAGCCGGTGATTCCCGGAGCCGCTGCCGACTGAAGTCGGCACCCTCGAAGAAATAAAGAACCCTTCTGCGGCCATTTCAGCCGATCGGGGCGAACTGTCCTTTGCAGAAGTTGCCAAACGACACTCCCGATCCGGCAGGAAATGCATCTGCACGGCGGAATTCGGGACGGCGTTTTTTTTGGTGGGCCGAATCGCCGCAAAAAGGCTCAAAAGAGCCTTCACCCTCCGAATCCTGCAACGTTACTCTGCGACCAACAGAGATTCCGGCGGTTCTTTTCGCCGGGTCTCGTGAAGTGTGTTGATCTGCATGATCTGACTCAGGGATGAATGAAATGCCCAATCAATCGATTCGTCAGGCTCTTTCGGTGCTGGCCTTAGCGTCACTGCTCGCCACCGGATGTAAGCACGGCAAGCACCGCGATCAACTGGTGCAGGCGCAAACGCATGCTCGCGATATGTACGCCGAGAATCAGCGCCTGCTGGCGGCGGACGCCCAGAATACTCAAATGATTCAAGGGCTCGATCAGGAACGGCAGTCGCTGATGACTCAGCTCGGCGACACCCAGGGACAGCTCGCCACGGCCAACGATCGCATCAATAATCTGATGGCTGAGCGTACTGATCTGAACAATCGGTTCGCCAGGGCCCTGACAGATTCCCAATCTGACGGCAGTGGTTTCAATTCGGCTTTGGCGGCGGAAGGCTTTGAGTACGATCCTTCGACCGGTCTGAATAAGTTCCGCAGTGATATTCTGTTCGATCTGGGCAGCGATGCGATTCGTCCTGAAGCCACACCGACGATCAAGGAATTTGCTTCGTCGGTTAACAACGGGTCTGCCAGCGGAATGCGAATTCTTGTGGTTGGACACACGGACGATCAGAATATCGTTCGCCCTGAAACCGCCATCAAGCATCCAACCAACTGGCATTTGTCGACCGATCGCTCGGACGCAGTGATTCTGGAACTGTTGAAGATGGGCGTGCCTCCGGAGCGAATTGCTTCTATGGGGTACAGCGAGTTCCATCCGCTCGAGAAGTCTCAGACTGATACGGCTCGCCAAAGAAATCGACGGGTTGAATTGTTCGTCGTGCCCAATGATCCTGGCGTCGCCAAGTGGGATCCGGGCAGCGTGGTGAGGTAGGCTTTGGTGCTCGGTCAAGATTGAAGCGGTCTGCATCAGGTCTTTGACAAGCACCAGGCCTGAGTTCTCCCCGTGTGGGGAATCGACGGCAGGTCTCCTTTGCAACGCCGCTGCTGTGACAACCAGTGATGTTGTGCGACGACTGATTTTGTGCAGGTCGCCATCGGATCAAGAATTTCTCGGGATGATCAATCATGTCTGTGAATTCCCCGGAGCTTCCTGAGGCGTTGGATGTTCTGGCTGTCGGTGCTCATCCGGACGACGTTGAGATTGGCTGCGGAGGCACTTTGGCCCGCATGGTGCAGCAAGGTCTGCGAGTTGGAATTGTCGATCTGACCGATGGCGAGCCGACACCGCTCAGCCCGGGCCCTGAAGTTCGTTTGCAGGAAGCTCAGGAAGCCGCCCGCATTCTCGGAGTACAAGTTCGGGAAATCTTGCCGTTGCCGAATCGTCGACTTTTCGACTGTTTCGAGACCCGTGTGGCTCTCGCGAGCGTCTTTCGAAAGTACCGTCCTCGTCTGGTCATGGGGATCGCTGATCGAACTCCAATGGCCTCGCCCGATCATTGGCAGGCCATGCAGATTACCGATGCCGCTGTGTTTTATTCACGGCTCAGCAAATGGGATGAATTCTTTCCGGGGCTTCCGGTCCACAGAATCCAGCGTCAGATCTGGTACCCGCTTGGGCTGCAGACCTTGAATCATCCGGCAGGCGGCGGTGCTTTTGTCTCTGACGTCTCGGAGACTTTGAACATAAAAATTGCCTCCATTCGCGCGTATCGAACTCAGTTTCCGCCAGATAAAGATCGTGTTTTTCGGCTTGTTGAGGGACAAGGACACATGCTGGGTGCGTCAGCGGGGTTCGTCGCCGGGGAACTGCTGATCAGTGCCACAACCCTCGGTTTGACCAATGTGTTCGGTGCGTTATGTCACGGCGGTGAATAATCATTCGACTCTGCGGATGAAGAGAGGCCTGAAACTGTTGCGTTTCGGATCGTTTGGCGAAACAATCCGCGTTTCTGCGCGGGTCCGATGAACGCGAAGCGGTCGGACCGGTCTGCAGAGCCATTCGACTTTTAATGCCTGACGCCCCCACCACTGTCGTTCTCGTTCTCTGGACAATTCCATGGCTTCAATCAGGACTGGTCACCTAAGCGTTACCGGCAATTACCGCGAGCACAACGAAGACAGCATCTGCCTCGACAAGCAGCAAAGATATCTGATTGTCGCAGATGGCATGGGTGGGCAAAGTGCCGGAGAACGAGCCAGCGCGCTGGCGGTTGAGCTGATTCCGAAGAAGCTGGAGCAACTGCTCGACTTCCAAAAAGGGAATGCTCGTTCGGTGAATGAGGTGCTGGAAAAGTCCATCAATTATGCGAACTCTGAAATCATCGCGTTGAGCGAGATCGAGCCGGGCCTGCGAAATATGGGCACGACTGTCGTGATGATGGTCCGCACCGCCGATCGCTTTTTCTTCTTCGGTGTTGGCGACAGCCGCGCGTACGAACTGCGAGCTGGCAGGTTTCGTCAGCTTACAACGGATCATTCACTGACTCAGGCGTTGCTGGACGCCGGTACGATCAATGCCGAAGAAGCGAAGACTCACCGCTATCGGAATGTGCTGTACAAGTATCTGGGCAGCCGTGACGGAGCATCCGGTGGAGTGGCGGTCGAAGTAACGCCTCAGCCCGGAGATCGCTTTGTGCTGTGCAGCGATGGTTTGAACGATGGACTCAAGGATCCGGAGATTGCAAAACTGCTGAAGACTTCCGATGATCCGCAGGTCCTTGCAGAGAAACTGGTCAACGCCGCTCTCGAAGGTGGGTCACGAGATAACATTACCTGTGTGGTTGTCATCGTTGATTGAGCAGCAGGGCTGATATTCCATTACATGCGGAGATGTTGAAATGCTCAGCAAAGCCTTTGGATCTGATCGCCGCTACTGTGATGGTGTATCACGCCGAAGAATGCTGACTCTCGGGGCGACTCGGCTTCTGGGAGGATTGACGCTTCCCACACTGCTGCAGTTGCAGGCTCAGGCTGCGACAACATTTGCACCCAAAGCCAAAGCGTGCATCTTTTTTCTGCTGGAGGGCGGTCCCAGTCACATCGACATGTGGGATATGAAGCCCGATGCGCCCAAAGAAATTCGCGGTCCTTTCAATCCGATTTCGACTGCCGTCCCCGGTACACAAATCAGCCAATTGATGCCGATGTGTGCTCAGATCGCCGACAAGTACACCATTCTGCGATCTCATAGTCATGCGGACAACGCGCACCAGACTGGTCGACACTGGCTGCTGACCGGCTACCCACCCAGCTTTGCTGATGGTCAGGCGAAGGGTGTTCCGTTTAATGAGCTGTACCCATCCCTGGGTTCAATCGTTTCACGAGAACTCGGGCCGGGCGGCGAAGTTCCTCCTTACATCGAGCTTCCCAATCCTCTGGGACCCGGTGGTCCGGGATTTTATGGAGCTGCCTATGCTCCGTTTACCATCAATAACGATCCATCGCAGCCGGATTTCAAAGTTCAGGATCTGGATGCTCCGGCGTCTGTGTCGTCTGAACGGTTTGCTCGTCGTCGAAAGATGCTGGCCGAGGCGGAGACGCTGGGAGCGGCCAATTCACCGGCATCAGGGCCTGCTCAGAAGCTGACCGCGTTCTATGAAAAGGCGATGGAAATTGTGACGTCTCCGAAAGCACGGGCTGCTTTCGACCTCGCTGCGGAGAAGCCGGAGACTCGCACTCGATACGGCTACAGTTCGATAGGTCAGTCTGCTTTGTTGGCGCGTCGGCTGGTGGAAGGTGGCAGCCGGTTTATTGGGATTGAGCACGGGAGCTGGGATACTCACTTTGATAACTTCACCAGCCATGAAAAGGCCCTGTGTCCGCCAACAGACCGAGCCTTCAGTGCGTTGATTTCGGACCTTGATGAACGAGGTCTGCTGGATGAAACGCTCGTGGTGATGATGGGCGAGATGGGCCGTACGCCTCGCATCAACAACGATGCCGGACGAGATCATTGGTCTCAATGCCAGACAGTGATTTTGGCTGGCGGCGGAATTCGTCGAGGCGCGGTGGTTGGAGCGAGCGATGCCACGGCCAGCTTGCCGACCACGCATCCCTATGGAATTCAGGATCTGCTGCGGACTGTTTTTTCTTTGATGGGCGTTGACTCAGACAAGGTCTACACAACTCCGCTGGGACGTCCGGTGCCGGTTGTTAATGGCGGTCGCCGCATCGATGAAGTGCTGGCCTGACACTCAAATAAAAAAGGCCCGCGGAAATCCGCGGGCCTTTTTCTGTCTCGAGTATTTGTACCAAGCTGATCAGTTGGCGTCTGGCAGTGCAAACGGGTCTTTGGCCACTGGCTTCACGATCCCACCGGATCGGATGAGGCTTACAGGAACGCGGCGTCGAACGACAGCCCCGTTCTCGAGCACCTGAATCTTCTTCAGATTCTTGCGGTAGACTCGCTTTGTAATGCCCGTCGTCTTGCGACCGTTACCGCCGAGGTACTTTGCCTTGCCGCGCTCAACCTTCTGGTTTCCACGACCGGGCTTCAGATCTCCGTACAGCTCCAGCACCGCAGCGCGTTTGATTCTCTTGTTTTTCTTCAGCG
>JBIIIF010000376.1:0-5307 GCA_044235005.1 Planctomycetaceae bacterium
GTCAGCAAGAAGTTGGTGGAGCTCAGTCCCGGGTTTGATGGGAAGATAACGGGTTACGGAAGCAGAAGTGTTCCGCCAAAGATCGTGAATGGCGTCGTCACCGAGTTCGGGTTCGACGCCGCACGCGTGACCGATCTCTCGCCGGTTCGAGCCTTCACCAGGTTACAAATTTTGGCTTGCAGTGGCAGTTCAGGACGCAGCAATCTCTCAGACCTTTCACCCCTGGCTGGGATGAAACTGAGCCTGTTCGCATGTGCCAACACCGCGATCTCCGACTTGTCACCGCTGAGAGGAATGCCGCTTGCGAATCTGTTCTGCAATGACACGCAGGTTTCGGACTTGTCTCCGCTCGCAGGCATGGGGTTGATAAAACTGCTCTTCAGGAACGCGCCGATTTCGGACGTCACCATTCTGCACGACTGCCGCAGCCTCAGAGACCTTGACATACAAGGAGCGAAAGTCGCCGCCGCTTCGGTCGCGGCGCTTCAGAAAGCCTTGCCCAACTGCAGGATCCTGTGGGACGATCCGGCAGCAGTGAAGAGTCCCGCTGCGTCGGTTAAAAAATAGACTGTCGTTGCCTGTCCCATTCGCGATGTACCCACTCGATAAGACGGGCTTTGTGTGAACTTGAGTCTGCAATGCCGCAGCATGACTGCGGGAGATTAGTCCGCCAGTGTCCGGGAGTTACTGGAGAGAAGTGTCCTGCGAATCCGGCAGCCCGTGAATAAGGGACTCAGTGGCACCACTGAGAATATTGCCCGCGACGAGAATTTTTTGATTCTGCCCCACGAGGCGGATTGCATGGCGCATCGTGGGCTTGTTACGCCGATCAACGATCGTGTTGTTTGTGATACGACAGCGCTGGCAATCCTGTAACTCCACACCGCGATGAACCGGATCCATGATCTGGCAATCCGTCATCCCGCAGTCCGTGCAGCGAACAAACGTGACTGCCGCGCCTGTGTCAGGAGTTCCTGCGCAGAATCTTTGGGTCGTCAGGCTGCTGAGCAGAACGTTGTCGCAATCTTCGAACCGCAAGCCATCCTTCGGCACTTCCGAATCCATTCCGCGCCAGCCGAACGAGTTTCCGCTGACCACGAGACCTGAACACTGAGTAGCAAAGATGCTCAGGTCCTTCGAATCGTAGATTGTGTTTCCGGTCAGTGTCACTCGAGAGACGTTCTGCAGTTCGACAGCACGCCACTGACTGCCCAGCACGTTGCCCGTGATGTTAATCAGGTGAGCTGTGTCCGGAACACTTGAGGGGCCGGCGTCGGCTGTGATTGGTCGTTTTACTGTGGCTCCAATGACACGAATGTTGGCTCCGCCGTCCTGAACAGTGGCCTGGATCGTGTTACCGCTGATGGTGACTTCGCTGATGACTCCTTCAGTGGCGTCGAACCAGATTTCTGAGCCGCCAGGATGTTGCGCCAGCGCGGCCGCATCCGGCGACGCCGCGGGTCCGCCTGACGTCGCGTTGTTGTATTCAATGTCGTTGCCCACGATCTGCAGGTTATGCACGTCGCCGCCGAGTGATTTAATGCCGGCGATTTTGTTCCAACTGATGTGACAGCCGTGAACGATAATCTGATGCAGATTGCAACGATCGAAGAACAATCCGATTTCGTGATTGTCATACAGATGCGAATCCGTCAGCAGAAAATCGCGATTGCGTTCCACCAGATGCACGGCAATGCGACATTGTCGAATCAGCACCTGCGAAACAATGCACTTCATGGTTCTGCGCAGTTCAATGCCGACGGAATTTGGATGCTCGCCAACAATCTCGATGCCGGAGATAATCGGAAAGCGTTCCTTGTCCCACGTGTGCGGCTGTACGCTGCCGGGAAACGCGGTGCCCTGATGATCGCCAAGTATTCTGATCGCCGGCCCTTCGCCCGCCATGATGATTCGCGACGTTCCATTCTCACCGCGAACAGCTCCGTAGCCCAGTTTCGCCAGATCCAGTACGAGCGGTTTGGTGATGCGATAGGAGCCCTTGTTCAGTCGCAGAATGCCGTCGCCGGAATCCAGTGTGTGCTGCAGCGCCTCGGTGTCGTCCGTTACTCCGTCGCCAACCGCACCAAACCCAAACACATTGGCCATGACAGAATCCTTCGAAGGGAGCCTTGCAGACAAACGCACGATGAACAGGACCTGAGCCGCCGGTGGGACGAATGCACTGATAGTGATTCAGACTCAAGACCGTTCGAGGTCGACAGGTCGCGGCTTCGGAGGTTTGTAACGGATTGCGTGGCAGAAGTCAGCTTACTGTTGCACGAACCTTTGCCACGTCCACGGTGTCTCGCCGACGCGTGACTTTGTCTTGTATTTCCGCCGGAGGTGTCCCATGCGAAATCGAATCGATCATCAACATGAACAGGACGACAATGAAGGACCATTTTTTCGAAACAATGAGTAAGCGTCGTCGAGGCTATCCGTCAGAGACTCAGGTGAAACGAGGAGTCCGGATAGTCCATGGTGACAAGCTTCTGCAAGAGAAGCTGGGGCGGAATGATCTCTGTCCCTGCGGTTCCGGTCGACGCTTCAAGAGTTGTTGTCTTAAGAAAGGCTGCTTTTGACGGCGTCAACAGGGATCACTTTTTTTAGAGACTGATCATGGCAGGGCCATTGTGCAGATCTCGCGAGAAGTAACGACAGCCCCGCCGGTCAAAGAACTGGCGGGGCTGTTTGCATTTTAAGGTTTCGGGAAAGAGGCGAGGCGGGTTCATGGAAGCCATGATCTTCGTTCGTTTCTGGATGGCGAGAGACCTATTCGCACCGAGCCCGGTCCATTGAAGGCGAACGAGTAAATTGCAGTCCTGAACGCCGTTGTTCCGTCGCTCACTCGCATCTTTGCGACATTGCGTTGAGCAGACTCCGTGAGTAAAGTCCGCGGCGAAAACTGGAAGACGATCCCGCGCGGCCGCGGTACATTGTGACAGAACAGGGCGTTGGCTATCGGTTTGCTGTCGAATGAGAACCGAGACCATTCGTGGGTTGCTGGTGCCTGATGAACTGGCGGTGCTCTTTCCATGGCAATGAGCTCCGCATGCGATCTCTGACACGCGATCGAAGTGATTGCTCAGTTCGCTAATTGACCGTCGCATTCAAACTCATTCGCTGCGAGCTGATGTTCGCGATATGCTCCGTATCTGATCGCTTGTAACGGTGATCGATCGGTGTTCTTTTCCCGGCAACGGTTCGTCGAAAGACGTTTTTCTGAGCGAGAATTACAGCATGTGGGCGTCTCGTTATCTCTGGTTGCGTGTTCTCGTGGCTCTGGTGGCCATGCTACTGGGTACGTTAGTCAGCGTTGCGGAAGAACCAGGCACTCTGCGAGTGCTGTGCTATAACATTCATTATGGTCAGGGCAATGACGGGGAGTATAACCTGCAGCGACTGGCTAACGTGATTAAGGCTGCAAAGCCGGATCTCGTGGCATTGCAGGAAGTGGACGTTGGTGTCAAACGTTCCGGAAGGCTGCACGAAGTGAAGATCCTCGGAGAACTGACGAATCTGAAGTCGCATTTCGGGCCGACGCAGCATTATGAAGGCGGCTTGTTCGGCAATGCGGTGCTGACGAATCTTCCCGTGGAGAGTGTTCTCATTCAGCCGCTGCCCTACACCGAAGCGACTCCGGAAGTCACGACTTATCCTCGTGGAGCAATTTCGGTCGTTGTGACGCTGCCAAATGGCGAGCGACTGACCTTCATCAGTACTCATTTTCAACACAATGTGGAGGCGGATCGAGTTGCGGAAGCCAGGGCGATCAATCATCTCTTCGGCGACGACAAGATGACGACAATTCTTGCGGGCGATATGAATGCCGAGCCCGGGTCGGAACCGATTCGGATCCTTGATGAAAAGTGGAAGAATGCGATCGATGCAGGAGCCGCGCCGAGTGCTCCGTCCGCGAATCCTCGCTCACGAATCGACTATATCTTTTATCGCGGGGAGTCGTTGAAGATGATGTCCTCCGAAGTGATCGCGGAGCCGATGGCATCGGATCATTGTCCGGTACTGGCCGTGTTTGAAGTCCGGAATCCATGATTACTTCAGGTGTTTGCGGAGGGCTGTTCCCAGTGGCTGGTCCCTTAATGCCTCCGGCAACGGTGAACGTTTTTCTATTCTATGGAACTCAGCCTGATCGCTCGTAGATGCCTGCCGTGGAGACTGATATCATTCGCGGCATGACAACTTCTCAGAAAATCAGCCTGCCAATTCTCAATTCTTCCGTGGCCGACGCCGATCCGCTGGCGGCGTTGAAGATTCAGGACCGCCGCGCGCGGGACGCAAAGCCTCTGCCGATGACAATGGCCGAGGCAAAAGAACGCGGCTGGGATGAACTGGATGTTGTGATCATCACGGGCGATGCGTACATCGATCATCCCAGTTTTGCCATGGCGATTCTCGGCAGAACATTGGAGGCGGGCGGTTTTCGCGTCGGTATTGTCAGTCAGCCGGACTGGCGTTCATGTGATGCGTGGAAGACCTTTGGCAAGCCACGCCTGTTCTTCGCCATCAGCGCGGGGAATATGGACTCGATGATTAACCACTACACGGCGAACCGCAAAGTCCGTAACGATGATGCCTATTCGCCTGGCGGTCGAATCGGGCTGCGTCCCGACCGAGCCACACTGGGTTATTGTCAGCGAGCTCGAGAAGCATTTCCCGGGGTGCCGGTGATTGCTGGCGGTGTCGAAGCTTCTTTGCGAAGACTGGCTCATTACGATTATTGGAGCGACAAGGTTCGCCGTTCGATTCTGCTGGATGCGAAAGCCGATCTTGTGGGATTCGGAATGGGCGAAGATACCATTCTGGAGATTGCTCGCCGACTGGCTGCTGGCGAAACCGTCCGCGACCTTCGTGATATGCGCGGGATGGCGTACGTTCTGGGAGCGAAGGAGTCAGAAGAAAAATTTGGCGATGCGTCGAAGTCGCCCGAGTTCCTGCGGTTGCCAACATTCGAAATGGTTTCGACGGACAAGATGCAGTTCGCGGAAGCCACGAAGATTATTCACAACGAAACCAACCCGTACAACGCCAAAGGTCTGGTCCAGTTTCACGATCGTCAGGCGGTTGTCTGCAATCCGCCTCGCTTGCCGATTTCCAAGCCCGCGATGGATGCGATCTACGGAATGCCTTATACGCGACGTCCGCATCCTTCCTATACGGAGAAGATACCGGCCTTTGAGATGATCAAGGACTCGGTCACCATTATGCGAGGCTGTTTTGGCGGCTGCACATTTTGTTCAATCACGACGCATCAGGGACGCATCATTCAGTCGCGCAGCCACGAATCGG
>JBIIIF010000140.1:0-18072 GCA_044235005.1 Planctomycetaceae bacterium
GCCATGAAGATGGAAACGATGATTAATGCAGAGCTTGATGGCAAGATCGGCGATATCCTCGTACAACCAGGTCGGCGAGTCGAAACCGGTGACCTGTTGATTGTCATTGAACCGGAATAGTCAGCCGTCAAGCGAATTCTGTTTCGCCACCGGGTTTACCCCGGTGGTTTACGGGCCTTTGCACTGCGCATACCCCACTGACGAAAGTAAGAAACCCCAATGAAAACCAATCCCGTCAAAGCGGCTCTGGCTGCCGGACAACCTCAGGTTGGAACCTGGTTGTCATTCGGCGACGTCTTCACGGCCCGCTTGATGGCAAAGACCGGATTTCCGTGGCTGACGGTTGACCTCGAGCATTCTCCGATCGACTGGCAGATGGCGTCAATGATGTTTGCGGTCATCGCCGATGCGGGATGCGTGCCGCTGGCTCGTGTTCCTCGAGGTGACCACGACTTGATCAAGCGAGTTCTGGACGGCGGTGCCTTTGGAGTTGTTATTCCGATGGTGAACACCGTCGAGCAGGCGAAGATCGCGATCGCTGCAGCCAAGTATCCTCCCCAGGGAAATCGATCCATTGGGGGCAGTATTCCGGCTCAGAATTTTCAGACTCCGACCGGCGAATACTATCGTCGTGCGAATGACGAAATTCTGGTGATCCTGCAGACGGAGTCTCCCGAGGGCGTTGATAACGCGGAAGCAATTTACAGCCTGCCGGGCGTCGATGCGATCTTCGTGGGGCCGAACGATTTGTTCTGGCAAATGAAGAAGCCGGACGGCACCGAACCGACTCCGGAAGAATTCGAAGCCATGCTCCAGCGAGTCCTGGCGGCTGGCAAGAAGACCGGAACTCCGGTCGGGATCCACTGCCAGAGCGTGACTGAAATTCAGCACCGCATCAGCGAAGGCTGGCAGTTTCTGGCCTTGCAGAGCGAACTCAAGATGATGGTCACCAAGGCGCAAGAACTCGTGCAGCAACTCGGCCTCACCACCGCCGATGACCTGGTTCGATACTAACTGGCCGATGCCAGTTGCCCCCTCTTCCCCAATTTTTTGCTGATGCTGTGTGGCGTCACATGGCAGCATTCTCGCAAAAAACAGGGGGAGAGGGCTGGGGTGAAGGGGCCGTTTTGGAGCGATCCCATCCACGAAAGCCCCTCCGGCCTATCGGCCACCTTCTCCCCCGAGGGGAGAAGGGACTGTGTGTCAGACGGCATATCTCGATCGCAGAACTCAGTTCCGCGCGAGTGTCAGAAACAGATGACGAATTTCGTCGTCAACTTTCGCGGGTGTATTCGTGGTCTGAGAGATCTCATTTCGCAGCAGAGCACGATATCTCTTTCGCCGGCGATGTAACGAAACTCGGATCGCTTCCGGGGTCATGCGTAATCTTTCCGCCAGCACTTTCAGATGCCCCTCGTCGGCAACTCCGGCCAACTGTCCCGCGATAGCATTGAACAGTGCATGTTGATCGGTGGAGTCGCACTCCGCAAGTCAAACCCGACAGCAACCAGCAAAGCAGGGCAAGCGGCGGTGAGCTTCAATGATCCAGAACATCGACGCGGCGGCCATTATTCCGCTGGCCTATGATGTCGATCTGAGACTGATCGACCCGCGTAAAACTATGAAAGAAAATTGGCTCGGCGATGCTGTCTGAAATCATGACAGCAAGCCGAGCCAATAATTTGTTTCAACACACAATTACTTCTTCAATTCCGCATCAATCACAGCAAGCACTTCCGGAGCGTCCGGGCTGGTGCGAGGGCTAACGCGACCGGCCACTTTGCCGTCCTTGCCAACCACGAATTTTTCAAAGTTCCAGCTGATTTTTTCCTTTTTGGTCGCTCGATCTTTGTCTTCTTTCAGGTAATCAAAGCCTGGATCCTGGCTTTTCAGATACTTGTAAAGAGCCGTCTGACCTTCGCCGTTGACTTCGATCTTGCTCATCATTGGAAAGGTGACTTTGTAGTTGTCAGAGCAGAACTTCACGATTTCCTTCTCTGTTCCCGGTTCCTGGCCGCCGAACTGATTACAAGGGAAGCCAATCACAACCAAACCCTTGTCGCCGTACTTTTCGTGCAGTGCCTGCAGTTGTTCGTACTGAGGTGTCAGGCCGCATTCACTGGCGACGTTGACAATCAGCAGCACTTTCCCCTTGTACTCGGACAGATCCACCTCTTTGCCTTCGATGGACTTAGCTTTAAACTCATGAACGGAATCTGCAGCCATGGCTACTCCTGCGGAAAAACAAGCAACAGTCATTGCAACTGCAACGGAACTCCAGAATTTCATACGTGTACTCCAAAGCTTAAAAACGGATGGACTTTCTACCGGTTCAATTGATACTTCGACCCGAGCGAAGTCTGAACCCGTGTTCGCTATATTGTTACCCCGTGAGCCTCAAAGGCAAGTCATGCGACAAGGAACACAATTCCCGATCGCGATGATCGGCCGTCGCCCCATTGAATTTAGGCCCATGAGTCCGCAGACTGGCGGCACTGAATTGACGTCGAAACTGACTCCCGGATCCCTGCGATGAAACAGACTGTCGGACTTTTGATGCAGCTCGCGGCGCTGTCGATGCTCCCCGCGATCGTCATCTTCCAACTGTTCTACGGATTTCGCCTGATTATCATGCCGATTTCTTTGCTGGCCGGGATCTGTGTCTTCAGTATTGGCACGATGCTGCGGGAATCGGGCAGCTAACCCGCAGACAATGACAAGTCGTTAAGAATTCGAATTCCGCCAGTCAGCAAATCGGGGTGGTCAGCCGGGAACGGTGCCTGGTTAACTTCCGGGTGCTTCAAGGCCTTGAAATCACAACCCGACGCGTCATCGAGGGATTCCCCGGCAACCCTGCGTAAACCGCGAAACACAATTCCTCGCTCACGCAGCGGGTTGGGATAGACGCCAATGCGCAACTTCAAAACGCGTCAGCGAGGGATTCCCGGCAACCCTGCGTAAACCGCGAAACGCAATCCCTCGCTCACGCAGCGGGTTGGGATGGTCGCAAACTCGCAACTTCAGAACTGACTCAGCGGGCGGAGGCAATCTGAACCCACGTCGAGACTGTTCCTTACCGCGCCATTCTGGCACCGATCGGCACAAGTTCGTTAAATCGGTCCACGGGCTCATTGGCTGTCCACGCAACACCTCGCAGCAACAGAATTCGAAACAGAGGATCATCAAAGGTCCAGCTATAATGCCCGGGAATGCTGACGAAAACGCGACCTCTCCCGACCTCCCGCGTCCACATCTGAGGTTTCGCATTACCCTCTTCGACGCTGGTCGCCAGCAACGTGACATCGCCCGGATCTCCGGTCAGCTTCCAGTAACTCTCATCATAGAGCTGGATCTGCTCAAAGTTCCGCACGATCGGATGATCGGTGTTATGAATGTCCAGCGTCAGTGGACCATGGCGAAATGCGATGCGACCACCCCACGACGCATAGCCGATTCGTTTGGCAAACTCCTGCACATTGTCATCGCCATTGACGGCCCAGTGAATATAAACGGCTCCACCACCGCGAGCCAGAAACGTGTCCAGTTTGGCTCGACGCGACTCCGCGAAACTGCCCTTCTGGAAGAACAGCAGCACATCGGCCTGCGTCAGCTGCTCGTCGGAGGGAAATTCCGAGGCTGTTGAAATCGTGACGTTCTCCGCTGCCGCCAGCAGTTCCTGCCACGCCTGTTTCCACGCGGGATAATCATGCTCGCCGGGACCATGATCCTTGGGGCCGTCCACCAGCACAACATTCAAAGGCCGTGTGGAAGCCGGTGGTTCAGGTGCACCTGCTAACGCAGCGGTGACTTCCGCCTGAGTTCTCAATGGTGGTGCAGTCAGTGGAGAGTCGAGCGGCATGTGCGGCGGTCGAGTCAGCAGAAAGGTCATGAGATCTTTCCATTGCTCGGGAGTCAGCTTTTGAGCAATCCCTGCTGGCATGACGGACGTCTTTGATACTGTCATCGTGTCAATGTCTGACTTCGAAAGCTTCGTGATGACGCCCTTTTCATCGCCCAGCAACAGTTGATCACCGTCTGACTGCAAAATGCCCGTGAGAATTCGGCCATCGTTCAGAGCAACCACATGCCCGACATAGTCCGGGTTGATGGCAAAGCCTGGATTGGTCACATCGCGTACCACAGACGCGTAATCTCGATGAACCAGGTTCATCAAGTCCGGCCCGATCTTCGCGCCGCCGCCGATCGAATGACATTTAAAGCATCCGGCCGCTTCACTGCGAAATACTTTGCGACCACGAGCCCAACTGCCGCCTTCAAGTTCAGCGATCTTCTGTGGTTCATCGTTCGCCTCGGCAGAATTACCAGCGGCCCCCGAAACCCACGGCAACAAAAATCGATGAAGCTGCAGAGCTCTGGGACTGGAGTCTTCATTAGTCTGCACCGAAACCGTCAACTGTGGAACAGAACTCTTCCCCGTACGAAGCAAGACGACAAAATCGATCGGCTCTTTTTCATCGGCTGACGTGCGAAATGTGGCAAGCTGTCGTTCGACACTCTTCTGATCACAAAGCACGGACAGCTCCATCGGTGGCTGAGCTGCGGCGCCTCGTCGACTGGCCTGCACAACAACATCCCGATTGCCCGTGAACGTCACGATAGCTTCCTCGGCCGGCCATTCGTAATCAATCTTCGCCCCCGGTTGTACCGCCGGGCGCAGAATGTTGTGCAGATTCAATCGCCCCTTCAGAATCAACGTACCGGGCTGTTCCAGTGCGGCCCATAACGCTTCGTGCCCGGCACTGCCGCGCAAGAGAGCGCGGGAAACATTCAGGTCTGCGTGAGGCAACCAGCCGGACCACTTCGGAGTATTCTCGTTGTCTTCGACTTTGCCTTCCGCAGCCGTCCAGGTGGCTTCCACGCCATGCAGAGCCAGGTCAACATCCAGCAGCGGCATCTGTGATAAAGATGCGCCGTGTTCCGTCGGTGCAACAGAGCTTGAGTCATGGGAAAGCGGCACGCTGACAGCGTAATGCACATTCGCTTTCATCGGCGCGGTGTTGATAATCAGGGTGCGCAGGTCGCTGGTGATGGCTGTTCCTACGACCGGCAAATCAAATCGTGGCTTCATCAACTGCGTTCGGACCACCGCGTACGGCGGCATCAGATTCTCAAACTGATCGCCAGCGCGAACATGTTCGCCGTAGGAGATGCGAACTCGTTCCGACAACTGACGATAATGAGTCGTGTCCAGAGGCCTGTCGAACGCGATGCGAATCTCCTGAGCATTTTCGGCCCATGTTGCGACGGGGCGGGCGATTTCGACATCATCATTCTGAATGCGGAAAAGCTTTCCGATGCCTGTTGGACCAGTTCCCCAATCCGGAGGACCGCTATGACAGGCAACGATCAAATCCCCATCAGGTGCCACGCACGCGTCCACAGTCAACATCTGCAGACAAGCGAACAATTGCGAGCCCGCGACGTATCCTGCTTCTGTTTTCATCAATTTGGTGCGCCAGAGTTTTCCGCGTGATTCGCCACACACAATGGCATCGCCAACCCACGTTTCCGGACCAAAGGCCGGGCCGACATTGACCGAAGTATTAAAGACCATCCCGCATGTCGACTGATGCTGCGGGGCGTAGTCAAACAGGGACGGCTCGTCAATCACGTTCGGGTTGTACTTCGGATGACGCGGCGGAAATCCATAATGCCGTTTCATCCCAGGCTTTCCGTTGGGGCCCGTACCGTCCAGCCGAATATGCAGCAGTTCGTCCAGTGGATTTCCGTTCGGCAACCACGTGGCTCCTTCCTGTTCCGAGCAGAACAGATCGCCCTGTTCATTGAACCCGAAAGCAATCGGGAAGCGAATCCCGGTGCAGACGGTTTCACGCTCGCTGAAATCGACCGACACTTTTTGAACCGTGCCGCGATCGGAATCAATATCGTATTCGCCCACGCCATTCTCATTGACCAGATAAGCGTTGGCATAGTTCACCGTGCCAAGTCCGAAATAGATACTGCCTTCCTTATCCATGGCGATGCCAACCGCGTCGACATTCTGAGCAATCTCTTTCCAGCCAGTCGCAACGATGATTTCTTCATCCGCCTTGTCATCGCCGTTCGTATCCACAATCAACGACACTTTGCCTTTGCTGGGAACAAAGACGCCGTTTCCTTTGGAGTAGCCCTCAGGTGTCAGCAACATTCCCAACGGTCCACGAAGACTGCTCTCGTTCTTCCAGAACAGCTCGGCTTTGTCTTCGAGCCCATCGCCGTCAGTGTCGCTCACCAAATGCAGATCGCCGTTGTAGCCCAGCGTCATAAGCTTCCCGTCTGCTCGGTATCGCACGTTATTGATGTTCGTCAACTCCAGCGGCAACTCTCGCACAGAGAATCCCGGCTGCAACATTTGCACGGCCGGAGGATTCTCAACCTTCACCAGCGGAACCGATCCTGTCACAGTCAGCTTTAAGTCGCGAGGCAACTCTTCGGCCAGCTTTTCATACTTCTGCGTCAGATAGTCTCGAACGGATTTCGCTTCAGAGTCCGTGAGCACTCGATCATACACCAGCACTTCCGCGATATCACCGTGAAATGGTCCGCGAACTTCCTGAGCCCCCGGGCCGTTCGTATAGAACCTCGCGCCGATCGTGAGCTGTTCAAAGGATAACTCGGCTGGATTAAACTCGCGTGATCCCTCCGACTTGCCATCATTGTTCAGGCTGACTTTCCTCGTTACCGGATCGATCGCCAGTTCAAGGATCTGCAGCGTCCCGAGATCATCGGCAGAGTTCACCAGATCTCTGGCCCCTCCGAATCCGGAACCTTCGACATTCAGTTGATCCGACTTAAACGAAGGCCCGGGCCCCAGATCGATGCACAGCCCGGATTCGTAGTCGCGTCGTTCTGGAGCATTGGCCGCAAAGAGTCCTCGAAAGTTGCCCGCATTCGAATGAGATGACGCAACCAGAAAAATCGTCACGGCTTTCAGCAGACTGCCGGATTCCGAAAGCTTCACATCAACCAGTCGCAAATGATCGTCTTCGCCGTCGAATCGCAGGAACCAGGAGTCACCGAGCTGCGTCAGCTTCGGACGTTGCTTCTCAACAGGCTGCTGAAACGCCGCCGGGGAAGTCTGTCCGGCGACGACAGCCACGCCGCTGCTCCAGACGTCCACAAATTCACCGGACTCTAGCTCCGGCTGTGAGTTCGCAGTTCGGGCCGCGTTGATCCGAGAAGCATCCAGCCAGACTCGCAGCCCGTGATGAACGGACAAAGAAGAGTCCGCCCAAGCCGACACAGGCGATGAACTTTGAGCGCAGCAGCAGGACGAAAACAGAACAGCATAAAAGAGACACGCAGCAGTACATGCGCGGAACAACATCGACACGGACTCCATGGCGGAAACTGGAGGTCACAAAAGCAGGTGACACATGTTCCGGAATACAGGTCAGTCCGTCAAATCCTTGCCTCGCTGCTGGCGTCACAATGCATTTGTTAATTCTGAATTTTTTGTAGGGTGTGACAAGTTCGCCCAAGCGAACGTGGGCACACCGTTTTTGCCGCCAAGCGGCTTGAATGCGCGTTAGTTGTCTACGGCCTGTCCCCCTCTGAACCAATACGTTGCCGTCTTTCTGCCATTGAGATCAAAAGAACTCGTCGTAATGCATCAGGTCGTCCTCCGTGACCAGTTCATACTGACGCTCCCTGAGCACTCGCAGGGCTTCTTCCTTCTCTGACGCGTAAATCGCGACAGCGCCGCGGCCCTTCTTACGGTACATCAGCGGATAAACATACTGCACGTTCAATTCAGCCGACATTAAACTACCAAGGACAGACGTATGCGGCTGATCGGTATCCGGCAACAACACGCCAATCACGTCCGTCTCAAACATCGTGACACCGGCAAACGTCAGCAGTTCATGAGCCCGCTCATAGTTGTTCACAATAATGCGAGCGACCGCGCAGTCCGCAGAATCCAGGATACTCAGTGAAACAATCTTCAGGTCATCGCGTTCGACACGTCGAAGCAGATCATGCAGTGAGCCCACTCGATTTTCCAGGAACACGATAAACTGCCGCAGACACGGCCAGTCTCTCCCGCGCGTGGTGACTGGCGGAAGGAGCGAATCGTCTCCAAATCCTGAACTCATGAAATCTATTCTCCCGCATCCAAAGTCAGTGATCGCTCAGGCACTCTTTTTAAGAAACGATTCTCGTCCGTCAATAATCGAACTGGCGTCAAATCGCTTGCCGAAGTACCGCGCAATCGCATTGGGATCAGTTAGCACAGTTTCTGCACTGCCTGACACTAAAACCTGGCCGTCACAGATAATGTAACTGCGGTCCGTGATGGTCAGAGTTTCACGTTCGCGATGGTCAGTCAGCAGGATCGAGATGCCTCGTTCCTTCAACCCTTTGATGATGTCCTGAATGCTGTGAATCGTGACGGGATCGATCCCGGTAAAGGGTTCGTCCAGCAGAATGATTTGAGGATCACTGGCGAGAGCGCGTGCAATTTCAAGACGGCGACGTTCTCCACCAGAAAGCGATCCGGATCGCTGAGCCCGTTTTTCCCACAGGCCGAATTCTCCCAGCAATTGCTCGATCCGCGCATCGCATTGTTTTCGATCGAGTCCTCGGTACTCCAGAATCGCAAGGATGTTCTGTGCCACCGACAGCTTGGAAAAAATGCTGGTGTCCTGAGGCAGGTAACCCAGACCAAACCGAGCCCGCTCAAACATGGGCCACGAGGTGACATCCTCACCACGCAGGATGACGCGTCCTTCTGTCGGAGCAATCAGGCCGCACGCCATACGAAAGCTGGTACTCTTGCCGGCACCGTTCGGTCCCAGAAGTCCGACGATTTCTCCTTCGTCGACGTGAAAGCTGACACCATCCACAGCACGCTTGCCGGGATAGTCTTTCACGAGTCCTTCGCATTGCAACAACGCCATCGGAGAGTCCTTCTCACGGGCTATTCGAGCCGACAGAGCAACGGCCAGTTCGCTCTGACTTCAGTTCGCGAAGTCTAACGAATCCGTTTCATTCTGGAAAGATTGGGATAAAAGGGGGCTGAGTAGAGCGGATAGTCGACTTCAACAAGCTGATTCTTGCCGTTAACCCCCTGAACCATCTTGTGCTTCAGTATCGTATACCCTTTCCCGTCGTTCATGAAAGGGATTCCATGAGGCCAGAAGATGCACAGAGCTTCACCAATCAGATCTTTTTCGCGGACGGCATAACGATGACTGTTTACGCCTCGCGCCGGTCGACTGTAATGGTCGAACAACCGACTGTCTTTGCTCTTGGGTGAGTTATCCCCGAACATCAGATACTCATCATCGGCCAGTACGTACAGCATATGCTCGCCGGATCGCTGCTCCTGTTCCAGCAGCATGGATTCGTAATTCTGCCCGTAGGCTTCCGGTGCATCCAGATTGCGAACCAGATCTCCTTCGTTGCCGACTTCCTTTTCCATATAACCGTTCGGTGAGCCTGGCCCAGCGACTCGCAGAATCTCATTGCGGTAATAGATATCCCGACGAATCTTCAGATCCGAAACCGTCGCCTTCAGACCGCTCGCAGCGACTCCAATCGGAGCCAGATCGCGATACGAAGGAAAGTTCAGATCGTAGTGCGAGAGATGAGCTTTTTCGCCAACAGGAATCAGATCACCATCCACCCACAGGCACAAGCGATCGTCAACATTCGCAAACGCAATCTCGTAACTTCCCGGCCCCTGAATGCCCGTTTCCACACTGGCAATCGACTCTTCGACTGAGGCAACAGATTCATCTTTATCACGACGCACGACCATCACTTCAGCCGTTCCAGTCTGAGGATTGATCACACAGCGAGCCGTCCGAAGACCTTCCACAAGCTCCACCACAAGCTGAGCGTCCGCGGTCACGGTGTCGATCGTCACATTGAACTCAAGAGTCAGATCGTTGACCCAATAGACTTCGTCATCATCGTCATTGAACGCACAGAAATCGGCGATCAACTGCGCACCGACCGGACTCTTTTCCTCAGTGCCTGAACGGACTTCATACCAGGTCTGCGCGCTGGGGACGAGATGGCGATAACGCAGCCAGTTCTGTGTTTTACCGCTGGAATCAACCGTGTAGGTTCGGTTCTCTTCGTCCGGGACCCACGCATTTTCTGCACGAGGCCATCCGCCGACAGTCTTGTCACTCTCTGACAGTTGCGCCGGAACCCATCGTTCGGGAATCCCGGCCGCCAGCAGTTCACGTGGTGGATAGTTGTCGTCGTAAACCAGCAGTTGAATATCGCGTTGCTTCTCGGCATCCTCTTTGAACTGCACATCCCACGGGTCGGATTCTGCCTTGCGAGTCTGAATATCGCCCTGCCGAATTCGTACGGTTTCCCCCGGCAGCCCGACCAATCTCTTGATGTAGTTCACATGCGGCTCTTCGGGGTTCTTGAAGACGACCACGTCGAAGCGGCGATAATTCAGAACCTGTTTATTGACGACAATCCGATCGCCATTAAACACCGGCGCGCTCAGGATTTCGTTGCGATGTCGACAGTTGGGGCAACGCGATTGATCCACACGCTGATCCGGATTCAGTACACCCGACTCCTGGTCAATCTCCTGACTCGCACCGACGGTGTACTCCAGACCGCAACCATCACATTTGACTTCCTTGTGACGACCATACAACGTTGGCGCCATGGAACCGGTCGGAATCACAAAAGCTTCGGCTTCGAAGGTCTTGAACACAAACGCCAGGATAAAAGCGATCGCAACCGCTTCCACGGTTTCGCGAGTTCCCTCCTGAGACCGTTGTTTGGACGCTGAACTCTTCGCGCCCTGACCGGCCGCGGAGTTATCCTGATTCTTGCCGAACAAGTTCATATCGAAATCTTCTGAGAGCGAATCGAAAAATCGTCTTTCGCGGACGCCGCCTGTTTCCTGGCGATTTCGTCAGCGAATGTAACGGATTCGCGACATTTCCGGTACTCGAATCGGCCACTGGCGCCCACCAAATTGCAGGACGGCGGGACGGGACGGCAGATGAACCAGAAATGGCTTTCCGACCAGCATTTTGCGCGGGACACATGGATTCAGCCAGTTTCGACTATCTGAGGAAACCGGACTGTTATCTCCCTGCACAAAATAGGACTGTTCCGGAACAACGTAGTCGGAATCGATGGCGTTCTTGCGGCGAGCCGGCGTGTAGAACACATCACGGAACATTTCCAAAGACTCAATCTGGACTGAGCCCCCTTTGACTCCAAGAGCCCAGCGTTTCTGCTGCTCCCAGCGAAGAGAAATTTCGGCCGCTTTCTTCGCATCCATCTTTTGCCCGGCAATGGTCGAAACACTGGCTTCCAGAGCCTGCTCTGTTGTCATCTCCGTGCCCACTCCAAGCGGCTCGAAACATTGCTGGCCATTAATCCCGACGATGACCTGCCGATCGAAATTCGAGACTTCCAGAATCAACGACTGTGAACCGCTCTGAACTGCGGGCAACGGAACTCGACCTTCTCGAATCTTCGATTGATCATCCAGCGAGATCAGCACGACTTTCAAATTCCCCTCGTCCTCCGGCTCCAGTCGAAGCTCGAACGTGAATGCCTCGACCGGAACATGGACGGAAATTTCTTCCGGCACTTGCTTCAAGGACAACTCCGCCTTCAGCATCAGGTCACCGACAACATATTCCGGAGATGACACCATCGCATTGTATCCGTACCGATCTGTCACAGGGGCCAGATGAGAAAGTGCGGCCAGGCGATAAACCGCGTCGCGGAACTCGTCGGTCGTCGCATGAGCAATCATGTCCTTCTGAAGATCTTCCGGCATTACTCCTTCGCAGCGCAGAACCTCGCGAGTTCTGTCGTAGTCCAGGCGACTGCTCCAGGCGACAGACAGCGAATCAAACCGAGCCACATAGCTGTCCCAGTCTTTGCCGCCTGTGGCAGCAGCGAGAGGCGTCTCGGCCACATGATGCCCTCCGAACCATCGCCAGTTGCGAAATCGCAGCCACTGCATTTCCGCGGATGAATCCAGTTGCAGTTTTTCTCCACCAGCCTTCCAGCCATCATCCAGTTCCCATGGCATCTGCCAGTCTTCCGAATGAGCAAGGTGGCTGAGCGTACTCACGGGAATTCTCATCCACTGCTGCTGACGATAATCCTTGCGCGCAATCCTGCCGTTGATGTAAACATCGCCGTTGATGATACGAATGCGGTCACCCGGTAACCCGACAACTCGTTTCACATACGCTTCACCGGGCGAGGCGGGATTGCGAAACACAATCGTCTCCCAGCGTTTCGGAGGATGCAGATCATAGACATGCTTCTGCACCAGCAATTGATCGCCGTGGCTGTTGGGAACTCCCGACACATCAATGTTAATCTGTCCGCAGTTCGGACAAGTCGCATAGCGCCGCGCGCCGTCTGGCTCCTGAATTGAGCCTGCGGTGGCACCCGCCGAATCATCAAAAGAAACGCCGAACGCGAACTCGTAATGACACTCCGGACATTGCACACGGCGATGAAATCCCAACAAGCCCGGGGCCATGGAACCGGTCGAGATCAGATAACCCTCCAGCACGAACTCGCGCAACACGATAACGGCCATCACAAAGCAAATGGCGAGATCAATTGCACTTCGCAACCAGCGCTGGTCAAATGGATCGTCATGGGAAATTCGGCGGGACATAACCGCACGATAACGAATCCGGCCAAATGCGGAAATTCGCTTTTCCCCAAAGCCTCCCGAAGGAGTAAACACCGTGAAAATGTTGGTTTTCAGACGTACTCTGGCCCTTCTCGTCGCCCTGATTGCGGGAAGCACCGCAGTTCCCTGGATCTTCGGAAGTCCACAGGAAGCCGCCACAAAAAAGCCATCCGCCGCCGCACTTCTGAAGTTGTTTGTCGAAGAATGCGTGCTGATTACTCCGGGAACTGAGCCGTTTCCGAAAAGCTTTCAAATGGGCGGACCAATCGACGGCCCGTTTGCAGCGACTGCCCGGGAAGTCGAAATGACGACCAGCTTCCGGATCTCGCGCTACGAGGTGACTCAGGAACTTTATCGTGCCGTCACCGGAATCAATCCCAGTCGCTGGAAGGGCGAGCGAAACTCCGTGGAAATGGTCTCGTTCCAGGATGCTCAACAGTTCTGCGCACGACTCACGCTCCTGTTGCGAAACGAAAAGCTGCTGACGGACAAAGAGCTTGTGCGTCTTCCAACAGAAGCCGAATGGGAATACTGCTGCCGCGCTGGGACGAGCACTCCGTTCAGCTTTGGTGATTCAGCAACCGCCGAAGGTGATCAGGAAAACATCGCCAGCCTTCTGAATGAGTATGGCTGGCATACAGGCAACGCGGCCGGAAACGATCCTGTCGTGGGTGCTCTGAAGCCAAATTCCTGGGGACTTTACGATGTGCATGGATATCTTTGGGAGTATGTTTCCGATCCTTACACAGCCCCTGCGTCTGCCTCCGATGAGCCGACTACGAATCTGAAAAACACTTCTCCGACAGCCAGTGCCGCACGCATCATCCGTGGTGGATCGTGGAGAGATCATCATTCGCTGCTGACCAGCCATTCACGGATGGTGATTCCTGCGCATGCGGGCAGTGATGCCATTGGTTTCCGCTGCGTGATCGAAACGCTGCCATGACCAGGAAATGATTTCGATGCGAATGAGAGTTGCACGCTGCGTGGACTTAGGAATAACCAAAGACTCGATGAAGTATTCGTGACTCATTCACACCCTTTGCCTGCCGGGAGAATCCCTATGTCAATTCCGCATGCTCCTCAATCTGTCGCCAACATTTCTGAAGGTGCTGGTACGGTTCATCTCCTGAAGACCCTCCCACTTGCGGTCAAATCTCGCTGGTCAGCTCTGCCTAACATTCTCGCAGCACTGATCCTGTTTGTGACAGCGACTGCACAAGCCGACGAAAAGGCTTCAGCAGAGGAAAAGAAGGCTGCTCCGCAGACGTTCGACTGGGTCAAAGTGACTGAAAAAGCGGAGTGGCAGGCTCGGGATTCCAGCGGGGAAATGGTCTTCAGGGATCAGCTCTGGCTTCTTGGCGGCTGGTTTGACTCCTTTGCCGCGCCACCTCGAGATGTCTGGAGCAGCGCTGACGGCAAGGGCTGGAAAAAGGTGGCCTCAGAAGCCCCATGGAAGTACAGCGATCTGCCGATGACCGCGACGTTCAGAGATCGCATGTGGATCATGGGCGGATGGTACAACGGTCGACTTGAAGGACACGGGGCCACCAATGAAGTCTGGTCTTCTGTCGATGGCGTGCAATGGGATCTTGCGACTCCGGCTGCGAACTGGTCGCCTCGCATCGCATCCGCCAATGTCGAATTCAAAGATCGCTTGTGGATTCTGGGAGGCACAGAGAACTACTACTTCGGTGATCAGTCAAGCCTGAAAAACGATGTCTGGTCCTCGGCCGACGGCAAGTCATGGAAACTGGAAACCGCCAACGCTCCGTGGTCACCACGCGCCTATCATCAGGCGGTTGTTCTGAATGGAAAAATCTGGGTGATGGCCGGTGGCAATTATGTGCCCGAGTACCAGGCGAAGAATGACGTCTGGTGTTCTGAAGACGGCGTTCACTGGGAACAAGTGACAGAGCATGCTCCATGGTCGCCACGTTTGTGGTTCTCGGCCGTGGAGTATCGAGATCATCTGTGGGTTATTGGCGGCTGGTCAAATAATCCGTCGCAAAACTGGGGCGACGTGTGGTACTCGAAAGACGGCAAGGAGTGGAATCAACTGAAGTCCAACGTCGTATGGAAAGAACGCCACGAACATTCCACGTACGTCTTTCAGGACAAAATCTGGGTTGCCGGTGGCCACGCAAAACCACTCAACAGCGAAGTCTGGACGCTCGAACTTCCCAGGGATTTTGGGAAGTAAGTTTAGAGCAGTATCGTCGCGGCTTTCAGTAGGTCCTGCCTGCCGGGCAGGACTTTCGCCGCAGGCGAACCCGGCGCGACGCTGTTTCACCAAACCCGGCACCGACAATATCGAAACACCTGCACACAATGTCGCGGCAAGCCGCGAAATCCTTTCCGGCAGAAAGGACCTACTCTAATATCCATCCGCGACGACACCTCGAATGGATCGCTCTGGTGTCGCACCGGCTTCGGCTTCGTCCACACACGGCACTCTCGGCCACTGTCTGGCGCAACTTTGACCGGATGTTGCCGAAATGCATCACACTTCGCGTTAAGGATGCACGAGCAACGTATGCTGAGCAGAAGAAAAATGGTACAGTTGAGCCACTTCGCCGGTCGCGTGTTAGGGCTCTGTTGACGGTGGCAGCCAACCGATCAGTGAAGGGCGAACAACCAAAGGTACCGTTTTTCTATGAAAATTCGCAAGGCAGTGATAACGGCGGCAGGAGATCATCATTCTCGCCTTCCTTTGCAGACACTGGTTGATCGCACCGGGGAGATTCGAACGGCTCTGCGGCTGATGCTGGATGAAGTGGTCGACTCCGGCGTCGATGAAATCGGCATTGTCATTCGCCCCGGGCAGCAGGAACCGTATCTGACAGCCGCTGGTCCCCATAAGTCACGGCTGGTGTTCTTTGAACAGACCGATCCACGCGGCTACGGTGATGCCATTCTGCGATCAAGAGATTTCGTGGGGCAGGAGTCGTTTCTGCACCTTGTCTCCGATCATCTTTACCTCAGCAAATCAGACCGACTGTGTGCTCAACAGTTGATTGACGCGGCGACAAAGCATGAATGTTCCGTTTCCGCGATCCAGGCCACTCGTGAAAACGAAGTGATCTTTTTCGGCACCGTGGGGGGAACGCCACTGGCTCAGTCTGACAACCTGTATGAAGTCAGCACTGTGATCGAAAAGCCAACTCCCACCGTTGCCGAGCAACGCCTGATCGTGGCTGGCCAGCGAGCCGGTTACTACTTGTGCATGTTCGGTATGCATGTGCTGACACCAGCCGTCATGACTCTGCTTCAGAAAACACTCGCGGCTGCCCCCGAAGGCAGGAGTATCGATCTCAGCAGTTCACTCAACCAACTTGCCAAAGTGGAACGCTATCTGGCTCTTGAAGTCGACGGCTCGCGATACAACATCAGTTACAAGTATGGACTGTTGCTCGCTCAACTGGCATTCTCACTGAACGGTGTGGACCGTGATTTGATTCTGACCGAACTCGTGAACCTGCTCGCTCAGAAGTAGCACCGTACACCCGCCGCTCCGTCGGCGGGATTGTTCAGTGCATGTGCCACAGGTTGCCCGTCGGTGATACAAGTCGTATCCAGTGTTCTCTAAAGACGCGACTAATTTGTAGGATGGGCATTCCTGCCTGTCGGTGGATTGTCGGACAAGAATGTCCAACCTGCGTTTTCTGGTCTGACGAAGCACTGGATTCATCGCCCGGAACTGAAATTCGACACACGAAAAAACAAGAACAGAACTCGGTGGGCTGACGCCCGACCGCTCGCCTGAATTGCAGACAGATCTTCTATGAACCTGCTCTCCATTATCACATCGTCCGATGCCGCCACACGCAATCGTTCGCTCGATGCAGAATGTCGCGCCCTGACACTCGATGACCTTCTCCGCGAGTGTTCAGAACTCGATGGGTATCGACGGACCTGCGAAAATCTTTACGATCGAGTTCGCAGCCTTTTTTTCCTGTATGCGATTCATCGCTTCCACCTGCCGACTCTGCTCGTTGGTCGTGAAAGCGGGCGCATTCCGTATGTCGGCTATGAGCATATGCTCAACCGCCGCTACCCGGAAGCTCTTGACGTCTTTCTGGCAAAGCTCGCGCAGGAAGGTCCATCCGTTTCTCTTTCGAGTGCCCTGGGAGAAGCCTATCACCGTCTTGCGTTTCAAACTCTGGCCGATCAGGTTCGGCGCAGTGTCAGAACCGTACGGGGCAACCAGTGGATGTTTCGCACAGGCCATCCGGCAGACGTTCCGCTGCGAATTCGCCCGGAGTTCCTGAAGATCTCTGCTACGACCGGAAGTTATCCGATTCTTCGCGAACGCACGGCCGTCCGCATGGACTTTTCTCACAGCGGCTGGAGCGACATTTTTTTCCTCGGCATGGATTTTCCCGAAGGCGCGAAGGTCATTAATGCGTCGATCGATCTGGCTGTGCGAGGTCGCCATGAAAAGCCTACTCCGCCGATCGATTGCAGCCTGCGAGTCATCGATGAGCCCGTGCTGCGACTTATCAGCATCGACCTCGATGCGAAGGTTGAGATTCGCGAGATCAATGAAGTGTTCGACTTTGCTCGGGACTATCTCGGCCTGATCAAAGGGGCCGTGATTGCTGCTGGATTGATCCCGCCGGGTATGGAAGGCTGCGGTGGAAAAATCGCTGATGTGTTCACGCGTATGATTGGCCCGGGACTTGGGCTGGAGATCACAAGTCGCGTCAACGATATTCCGAAAGGCTCGCGACTGGCCGTTTCTACGAATCTGCTGGGCTCCCTGATTTCCATGTGCATGCGTGCGACAGGGCAGGTGTCTGCTCTCACTGGCCAGTTGGAAGAATCTGATCGTCGAATCGTGGCGGCGCGAGCGATTCTGGGGGAATGGATTGGCGGCTCCGGCGGCGGCTGGCAGGATTCCGGCGGTGTCTGGCCGGGCATCAAATTGATTCAGGGTTGCGTGGCGGGTGCTGACGATCCGGAGTTCGGAATTAGTCGCGGTCGTTTGATGCCACAGCATCACGTCTTCACGGCCGAAGAAGTCACAAAGCAGACTCGCCAGAAACTGCAGGACAGTCTCGTTCTCGTCCATGGCGGCATGGCACAGAACGTGGGGCCGATTCTGGAGATGGTGACCGAGAAGTATCTGCTCCGCTGCGAACACGAATGGATCGCTCGTCAGGATGCCATCGGACTGCTGGATCAGATCACGGCGTCTTTGAAAGCCGGAGATATTCCCGGAGTCGGTGCGGCCACACATCGCAACTTTCACGAGCCTCTGCAGGCGATTATTCCGTGGTGCAGCAATGCGTATACGGAACGCCTGATTCAGGAATGTCGGGCGAAGTATGGCGATAAGTTCCAGGGCTTCTGGATGCTGGGCGGCATGGCCGGCGGTGGCATGGGATTCATCT
>JBIIIF010000377.1:0-5282 GCA_044235005.1 Planctomycetaceae bacterium
CGAAGCATCTACATCCACGTCAAACGGTCCTTGTTGGATCCGATGCTGGAAAGCTTTGACATGGCAGATACGGATCAGACATGTCCGGTGCGCTTCGTAACGACTCAGCCAACTCAGGCTTTGGGACTTTTGAACAGCGAATTCATGCAGGAGCAGGCTCGCTTGTTTGCTGAAATGGCGGCCGAGCAGCATCCGGAGTCCATCGAAGCGCAGGTGCGGATGGCTCTTCGCCGAGTGATGCAACGAGAACCGTCACAGGTCGAAGTGACTCGTGGGCTCGAGCTGATCAGTAGCCTGGAGAAGGACAACGGGCTTGCTCCGGAGAAGGCTCGGAAGTACTTCTTTCTTGTTGCCCTGAATCTGAACGAGTTCTTGTATTTGGACTGAGGCCTCAACCGGGGCCGTGTGTACCCAAAATGTTAGTTCGGGAGTTGTGCGTGACTTGGGTTATTTCTGGTCGTCTGGCTGCGAAGTCTTGCTTGTTCACGTGGCCACATCGACGTTCAAGGTGACAGGGGGATTCCGGGCAAACTGAGAAACTCGCCTTCCCCCATTCGGCGGATTCTGCTACTTCTAGAGCACATGCGCCGTTCATACGTTCCGCGGGAGGTGGGACGATGACAGGATTGGCCCGGCGCGGGAAGGGATTCCCATGCAAAGTTCATTATGGAAGCTGTTAACAGCTGCTGGCATTATTGGAATTGGTACGCTCGTCGTTCTGGAAGTCCAGAATCGATTGCCGGCGCGCAATTCGACTGTCAATGGGGTCACCGTGCAGTCGTCGGGAACGGAAATTTCCGTGACTCCCGACGCCACGACTCCGTTTGATGAGGAGTTGGCCGCCGCATCAATCGCTGACGGCGCAAATAGTCCGGATAAATTTGATGGTCCGAGAGCAGGCGTGGGAAGTCCGGCACCGCCGGCGGACAACAGCCAGTTTTATGGCGCAGCCGAAGAACGGACCGTTCACAAGGACGATCTGACCGATAACAGCAGCCCCTTCGCGGTCTCACTGACCGAGCCTGAAGAGAGTGATTCGACAGAGTTGCCATTGGCGGGTGACGTGGCCTCTGCAGACTTCGACACGGCCGTCACCCCTGCCTCTCCGAGTGGTGCTGCAAAGACCTCTGTGAAGTCTGCCAGCTTCCGTCCCGATGGGGCATCGGCAGATGAGTCGACAAGTGCAATTGGTGATTCGGTTCCAGTAATGGAACTTCCAGCGGCAGATGATGATGCGCCAGTAATCCCATTTCCTAATGAAATCGCCGCAACAAAATCAGCCGCTCCATCAGCGGCAGCTACTGCAGCCAACGACAACAAGTCGTCGGACAAGAAGACGATGATGTTCTTTCCGAATGGCGGAAAATCAGAAGCAAAAGCAGCAGCATCAACGACCACTCCGGTTGCCGCAGCACCTGTAGCAGCCAGCCCCGGTAGTTCTTTCGCGGCTGCAGAGGCTGCTCCTTTGACGACCGCTGGTTTGCAGCCAACACCGACAGATGTGGCCGATGTGCCACCCACAACATTTGCGTCAGATGCCTCAGCAAAAGAGACACGTTCAGCGAAGGTCCCCAAAGCCGCTGCCGCTCCGAAGCCTGTTCAGTCGGTGCAACGGACGTCCGCTTCGTCGGATGAGCCATCTCTGTTTCTGCCGGATCCGGTGCCGGATGTAACCAGCCCGCCGGTCGCAAGTCCTCGCTCACCGAGCAGAGATCTGGAAGAAGAGCTTCCGAGCTTTGAGCCGGCTCCTTTCGACTCAGATCCAGAACCGACAGATACCCCAGCACCACCTCTGTCGGGAACGCCGATGGAAGATGAGGAAACTCTGCCTTTCATGCCGGATGAGTCACCAGAACCCGCACGAGACGATCTCGATCCCGCAGATGTTCCGCTGCCATCAACGGGCGGGTCGGTACGAGATCGAGAATTCGAACCGGATGATTCAGGCAGCCCGCTGCCGTTTGAACCAGACCCAACAACACCGCGTAGAGATGACTCACGGCCGCTGCCGGCTGCGGATGACTTGCCCGACCGAGTGACTCGTCCGGGCCGCGATCGTGACACCGACGCTCCAGAATCGACACGTACCGTTTCTGAAGTCATGCGACCGCAATTGACCATTCAGAAAAAAGCTCCCAACACGGCGACGGTTGGCGTGGCTCATGATTACACAATCCTCGTCACGAACGAAGGGGCTTCGTCGGCTTATGATGTGGTCGTGGATGATGAACTTGGTGGTGCGGCCGAATTCGTACAATCGAAGCCGGTTGCCGAATACAACCGTGCGACAGACCAGCTCACGTGGAGTTTCCGCGAACTCCGAGCAGGTGAGAAGAAAGAAATCACAGTTCGCATTCGCCCGACAGGCGAAGGCACTCTTGATGGTGTCGCGACTGTAAAGTTCAAAGCTCAGGTCAAATCAGCAACGGTGATTACCGCTCCAAAACTGGAACTGGAGCTGACAGGCCCGAGCGAAGTCAAAGTCGGTGACGAAGTGCAACTGACCTACTCCATCCGAAACCGCGGGTCTGGCGACGCTTCAAACGTGGTTTTGCGGAGCGTGCTGCCTCCGGGGCTGAAACATCCTGAAGGTGGCGACCTTGAGTATGAGATTGAGAATCTGCCAGCTGGCGGTTCAGAGAATGTTGATTTGACGGTCATTGCGGCTGAGCCGGGTGACTTGATTCTTGTCTCTGCTGAAGTGACTTCTTCCGGGATCTCAGCGGCCAAGGCCAGGACTGAAATCGAAGTCGTGGGTGCTCAGTTGACACTGGAACGACTTGGACCTGAGCGTCGCTACGTCGGACGTTCCGCGACCTATCAGAACATCGTGTCGAACGATTCCAGGTTCGAAGCGATTAATGCCACGGTCGTTGAAGAGGTGCCTCAGGGCCTGCGATTTGTCTCGGCCAGCGGCGGAGGCGTTTACAATCCCGACAATCGTCGCATTCAGTGGTCGATTCCAAAGCTGGCGGCCGGTAAGCAGCTGGTGCTGGAAGTCGAGCTGATCGCGGAAGAAGCCGGACAGATGGAGACGATTGTTGAAGTTACGGAAAACGCCGGATTCAGAACTCCGCTGACCGAGAATACGATCGTTATTGTTGAAGACCTGCACAACGTGACGGCTGATATCAGTCGTCAGGATGAACCAGTTCAGGTTGGCGAACGATTTGGCTTTACGGTGACGATCGACAATCGCGGCACTGCGGTGGCTCGGAATGTCGAGATGTCCGTTCAAGTGCCGACGGAACTAAAAGTACTGGCGGCCGGTACTCGGCAGGTTCCAGGAAAGCTGATGCCTGGGAACACTGTGAAGTACAATCGAGTGCTCGAGATTGGTCCGAACGAACAGATGACTTTCCAGTTGACTCTGCAGGGACAGCAAGCCGTCAAGAACGCGGTGGTTGAGGCGTTCCTGAAGTACGACGAAATGCAGAAGCCACTGATCGTTTCTGAATCCGTGACGGTCTACGACGACCGACCATAGGATATCAATCAACGTAGACAAATTCGTTAGAGTTCAGCAGAGCAAGGCAGGCGGCTGCGAGATTTCGCTGGCTCAGCAGATGAGCAGCAGCGTCCGCTTCGGAAGCAGATGGAGAGCGTCCCAGAGCGAGCTGAAATAATCGCTGAACCTGCTCCGTTGGATTGTCTCCGACGTCCACACGGATTCGCTCTGCCAGATGCGTAGACTGCTGTCGCATGAATTCGTTATTGAACAGAGCCAAAGCCTGCAGCGACGTCGTCGTGACATTACGAGACGGCGTCAGATTTGCCGCATTTGGACAGTCCAGTGTTGCCATAAACTGATCCGGAGTTGTCCGCACCACAAACCGGTACACGCTGCGTCGCCAGAGTTCAGGCTTGTCGGCAGTAATATACTTGTAAACCGGCGCGTATTCTTCCTTGTATTCGAAGTCCCGATAGCCCGGACCATACATGGTCGTATTCAGCTTGCCGCTGACCGCCAGCACGGAGTCTCGCAAAGACTCTGCATCAATGCGACGAGCATGCTGGCGCCACAACAGCCGATTGCCGGAATCCAGTTGATGAGCCTTCTCGACACGAGCCGTGTCTGTCGGATGCGATGATTGCTGATAGGTCAGACTCAGACACATTTGGCGATGCAGTTTCTTCAGAGACCATCCGTCACGCTGAAACTGTTCGGCCAGCCAGTCGAGCAGTTCCGGATGCGATGGCAGGCTGCCGCCGAGACCGAAGTCGCTCGGTGTATCGACCAGACCAGTTCCGAAATGATGATGCCACAACCGGTTCACGATCACTCGCCGCGTCAGCGGATTGTTTTCCGAACAAATCCAATTTGCCAGGGCGATGCGTCGGTCGGAATCCGGCAGCGTAGAGTCGCCAAAGGCCGATTCAAGATTGGAAATGCAGGAGATGGTGCCGGGAGTGACTTCGTCGCCATTTTGTTCCGGATTGCCACGAAGCTGCACATGAACGGTGGGAGGTGTCTCGGAAACCGTGGCATAGACCTTTGCAGGCTCAGGCAGGCTCTTGAGCTGATCCTGAAGCTCGGCGACTCGCTTAGCAACGATGGCGATTTTGGCAGCATCCGGATTGCTGGAGGCCGATTCCAGTTGAGCGTCTGCAAAGCAGACCTGATCATGCCCGATATCGTTTCCATGATCGGTCGCCATCAATGTCAGGAATCTGACAGAGGCGGGAATCGCCAGCGAGATATCCTGAAGGCCATCGTCTCTTCCAAGACCCAGTCGTTCAAACTTCTTCTGGCCATCCAGAAGCACAAAAACGCTGGCCCCGGCTTTGGGCGTCTGTCCGAAGTTACCGACCTGAGATCGCAACGTGACGTCAGACGACATCCCCGCTGAGCGAAGTTCGTCGAGATCAAAAGTGATGGCGGCATTGGCATGAAGAGACAACAAGGAGTGCCCTTCTGTGCTGAAATCGACACCGCTTAACGAGGTCGAAAATTGAGAATTCACCGGACCATTTCGAATCGCGTCCCACGCTTTGCCGCCGGTGTCCGGGATGTCTTTCGCGGTCAATCCTGTGGACGAGATAACGACGTCTCCGGACCCTTGTCCATCGGGAATAATGACACCGTCAACAAATGGCAACTCGGACGCCGCGAACATATTCGTCTTTGCTGACTCCAGATAGCCGCGTCGTTCATTGGTGGCTTTTCCAGTGGATGGATCAACAGCGAAGCCTGCTTTCCCGGTGCCACGGCCATTTCCTCCACCGACAATATCCGCCAGGCTCCAGCCATCACCTCGGAGTGTTGATAGTTCTGACCGCGC
>JBIIIF010000141.1:0-18022 GCA_044235005.1 Planctomycetaceae bacterium
TCCAACACATCCTGAGTTGTTGGACTATCTGGCCGATCAACTGCGAAAGAACGGCTGGTCATTGAAGTGGTTGCATCGGCAGATCATGCTGAGTCAGGCGTACGCTCAGGGAGCGGTTGAAAATGAACAGAGTCGCCAGATTGATCCCGAGAATCTTCTGCTGTGGCGTATGCCTCGCCGGCGTCTGGAATTCGAAGCCATGCGTGATGCAATGCTGGCGGCGTCGGACGAACTGGATGTCACGATGGGCGGCCGTCCGATTGATCTGAATACTTCACCTGCGGTACCTCGCCGCAGTGTTTACGGGTTTGTAAATCGCGATGTGATCGCCAATCTGATGAGCACCTTTGACACTGCCAATCCGAATGCGTGTACCGCGCGACGGCAGGAGACGACGATTCCTCAGCAGACCCTGTTTGCATTAAATTCGGACTTTATTCAGGATCGTGCTGCACGACTTGCGGCATCAACGAAGGAGCTGAACCTCGCGTCGGATGACGAACGAATCACCGTGATGGTTCGAAAGGCACTTGCTCGAAATCCGAGCGATTCCGAGATTGCACAGGCACGGACGTTTATGACAGAAGCCACGGCCAGCACAACCACGCCGGAGGGTGGTGCAACCGATGCAGAGCGTGGCTGGGTATTGCTGGCACATGCATTGCTGGCGTCGAATGAGTTTACGTTTCTGGATTGAATGAAAGCGAAGCAAGGTGACAAACATGTTCAATCAATCACGACGACATTGGATGCAGACCTGCGGGATGGGATTTGGCGGGCTCGCGCTGGCCAATATGCTGCAGAGTTCTGCAGAGGCCGGCGACTCTGGCGGAGCAATGCAGACTCATTTCCCGGGCCGCGCGAAGCATATCATTCATGTGTTTCTGAACGGCGGAGTTTCTCAGGTCGACACGTTCGATCCGAAGCCCGAACTCACTCGCCTGGCGGGTCAGATGCTGCCTTTCGAGAACCTGCAAACCGAGCGCAAGACGGGCGTCGCTTTGCCGAGTCCGTTTAAGTTTAAAAGGCACGGCGAGAGCGGCATTGAGGTCAGTGATATTTTTCCGCATCTTTCAAAGTGTGTCGACGACATGACCGTGATTCGGTCGATGCATGCCGAACTCCCCAGTCATGAAATGTCGCTCATGCTGATGAACACCGGCGACCAGCGTCTGGTGCGTCCAAGTCTGGGTTCGTGGCTGACCTGGGGCATGGGCTCGATCAATGAAAACCTGCCCGCGTTTATCGCATTATGTCCAGGCGGCATGCCCGTGGGTGGCGCTGGCAATTGGCGGTCCGCGTTTTTGCCGGGAGCGTACCAGGGCACTCGCATTGATACATCGAACGCAGATCCGACGCGACTGATTGATTTCCTGCAGAACAAACGACTCTCTAACGTTGAGCAGTCCAGGCAGTTTGCCTTTTTGCAGCAGTTGAATGCTCAACATCAGGCCGATCGTCCGGGCGAGGCCGCGATTGAATCACGAATCAAATCCTTTGAGCTGGCGTTTCGCATGCAGACGGAAGCGAGCGATGCGTTTGATATCTCGCAGGAGCCCGAACATATCCAGAAGATGTACGGCGAAGGACCTCAGAATCGTCAGTTGCTGATGGCTCGTCGGCTTGTTGAACGCGGTGTGCGATTTGTTCAGACGTGGCATGGTGATCTGCAGCCCTGGGACAGCCATTCGAACATCAAGGATGAACATCGTCGTGTCGCGAGTCAGTGTGATTCCGGACTGGCCGCGTTGATCATTGACCTCAAACAGCGAGGCCTGCTTGATGAAACTCTGATTCTGTGTACGGGCGAATTTGGTCGGACACCGTCTGTCGAAATGGGCCAGGATGGTTCCGGGGCCAGTCAGGGCCGCGACCACAATCACTGGGGCTTTTCCCTGTGGATGGCGGGCGGAGGAATTCGCAAAGGAACTGTGTACGGAGCCACTGATGACTTTGGTTTCAAGGCCGTTGAGAATCCCGTTTCATCGCATGATTTGCATGCGACGATCCTGCATCTCATGGGATACGACCATCAGCGGATGACTTATCGTTACGCGGGCCGCGACTTCCGACTGACCGACGTGCATGGGGAAGTGGTTCATCCGATTATTGAAAGTTAAGCCCCTTTGGCGTGGAGTTTGTAAGCGGAATGGCGTTCGCCTCAAATGCTCTTGCTCACCCAATCCTTTGGACTGCATGCAGCCTGCTGCTGCTTGATTGCTGACGCCCTGCCTGCTCGGCGAAACGCACTGGCGAGCGGCAGGGCGTGAGCCCTCCGTGTTGTGCGTTCCTGTCTGTGTTCAGTTGAAACGCAGAATCGCAGGACACGGATAGCTGACGCAATGCCGCTCGCCGAAACGCTACCGCGAGCGGTGGGCATGAGCCCTCCGTGTTGTGCGTTCCTGTCCGTGTTCAGTTGAAGGCTTGAGTTGTTGTGCTGCAGCATGAGCTGGCGAAGAAGAGCCCCATTCAGCGGCTGGATGAATCGTATTCTGTGAAAGCCGAGGAGAGGCGACGGCAGCAGGAAGAAGAAAGATCGTGCAAGCCGAGACCGCATGGTTCGCATGGCGTTCATGCGAGCTTCTGTGCGTCGCGGTCGCGAGCCGTCTCAGGAATAGATCGACCAGGCGAATGTTCAGGAACTGCTTCTTCCGAGAGGCTTCACCCGTGAGCAATTCACTCCTTCGACTGATGGGTTCGTGGCCGGACCGAGCGCCAGCGAGTTCCCGCAACTCTGCGTTTGTTGAACAAGCCGGAACTCGCTCCGCGTGGTTCGCCCTGCATCCATTGGACCATTGTTGACAGAGCACCTAAGTCGTAATAAACCGCGAAGTCCTGCCCGGCGGGCAGTGACCACCAGAATCCGCGACTCCGCGCGACTGCTCCATGCTGCTGCGATGCCTCGCAACCCGGAATTCATCCTGATATGTTGGGCAGAATCATTAGTCTCCTGCAATGCCCGCGAGAATCTCTGTGAATTCCGATTGGTCACTGATCAATCGAGATTCGCAGCGGTCCTCACGGTCATTCGCATTTGATTCCAAATCCTTTGAAGGTCAGCGTCATGACATTGTCACGTCGTAAGTTGTTTACGGCCGCCTCTGCAGCGGTTTGTTGCGGTTCGAGATTCTCTGTTCTGACGGCGGCCGACCCGCCCAAACGAACCGGAAATCCGTTGCTGAAGCTCAGCCTTGCCGGGTACTCGTTCAATCGCATGTTTGCCAAACGCGGAACGCCTGAGGAAATTGCGAAGGCAGAGATGAACATCGAAAAGTTCATCGAATTCTGTGCCGCACAGGGGCTTGGGGCGGCCGAACTGACTGGCTATTATTTTCCAAAGGTGATTACGCCGGAGTACCTGCTGTCTATTCGTGCAATGACTCATCGACTCGGGATCAGTATCTCGGGAACAGCGATCGGCAACGATTTCTGTCTGGTCGAAGGGGAAGCTCGCCAGAAGCAACTGGCGGAGTGTCGTGAGTGGATTGACTACGCTTCGATGATGGGAGCACCCGCAATTCGGATTTTCGCAGGCAAAGTGCCCAGCGGTGACAGCGAAGATGCGGCGATCGAACGATGTGCGGCTGGAGTCAACGAGTCACTGAAGTACGCGGCCACGAAAGGCGTGTTCTTAGCTCTGGAGAATCACGGGGGAATCACCGCGACTCCGGAGCAGATGATGAAGATTATTGACAAGATTGACACTTCGCCGTGGTTCGGCGTCAACTTTGACAGCGGCAATTTCCAGACCGACGATCCGTATCGAGATCTCGCGAAGATCGCGCCTTACGCAGTGAACGCTCAGATTAAGGCTTCCATTTCCATCAATGGTAAGAAGCAGCCTGCCGATTACGTAAAGATTATCGAGATCCTGAAGAACGCCGGCTATCGCGGATTCGTGGCTCTGGAATACGAAGAAGCCGAGTCGCCGTTTGAAGCGATTCCAAAGATCCTGGAAACTTTGCGACCACTGTGTTCGTAGATTTACCGCCGTCACAACCCGAAACGTCAGTGAGGGATTGAGCCGTAGCGTTTTACAAGTGTCTCCGTAAATCCCTCACTGACGTGTCGGGTTAGGATTTCAAGGCATGGACACATTGGGAAGTTGATACGGGACTATTGCCATGTCTGGCAACGTTGCCGCATAAGAAACGCCGTCCGGCGGGAGTTTAGTCTTTCCTGCCGGACGGCGTCTAATCTGTTGCGAAATACAACAAACCCGCCTTGCACGACCTCGCTGTATTGCTTCACTGGGCAGCGCCGTGTTGCCGCAGTCTCCCCCGTTTTTTCTGCGAATGCAGCGTGGTGTCTCATGGCAGCGTTCTTGCAAAGAATTGGGGGCGAGCGGGCCTTTTAGCACGGGCCGTCTACAAAAGCCCATCCGGCCTGGCGGCCACCTTCTCCTCCTGAGGGAGAAGGGCGTCTGTTTCAATCTTAGCTGGCCAACTTAGGATTGTTAGGGTTCCTTGGCGGCTTCGGCCTCTGACACTGACATCAGCCCATCCTGATCTGTGTCCAATTCCGCAAACTGCGTCGAGGTTCCCAGAAACTCACGAGCGGACACGTCGCCGTCCTGATTGCGATCCATGCGGCGAAACCATTCCGGCCCGTTAAGACCGGCGAGCCCCGGAAGAATTGGATCGCCGCTGTTCATGGTCATCGCCTGCATCGTCATCATGCCGGAGTTACGACGTAACTCGGAACGGCCAAGCCCAAGCGTCAGAACGTATTCCGTCCCCAGCTCGGTCTCAGCGAACGCGCCGTCACCGTTGAGATCGTACTTCTGCAAGACCGCGGTTCCGCTTTTGATTTCTCGAGCCGACAAACGTCGATCCTGATTGGCATCGAGAAGACTGAAGAGCGTTTTCCCGTCCTGCTTGACGGTCACTTCAATGCGACTGGCCGCAGCCATCAGATCTCGTTCAACAAAGGAGAACAGTTCGTCGCGAGTCACCATTTTGTCAGAGTTTTGATCGACCGTTGCGAAATCTCCGTTCGCTCCGGACTGCTGCATGGCCCCGACAATACCGGCGAATTCAGTTTCATCCAGATACTGATTTCTATCAACATCGATCATCACGAACGTCTGCCCCAGAAAGCCGCGTGTCACGGCACGGTTGTTGGCTCCACCACCACGGGCGACAATTTTGAGAGGCAGCCCGTCCGCGACAATCGCTGTTTGGCCAAACTTATCGTCTGTGGTCCGGCAAAAGGATGCGGCTGAAGGATCAATTTCCACGTCGATGTCGCTGGTCCCGGCTCTGTCTGACAACTTCACGTCGATCGTGAGGTGAAATTCAGGTCGCTGAAGAGCGGTGACAAGTTCTTCAAGGCTGAGGCGACGATCGGAGTCGTGGTTGTTCTGCCAGCGCAGGAGAGAAGTCGCGACGGTTGCTTCTGAACCGTAACGTCCGATGATTTTCTCCGCAGCAAGTTTTGCGGACGCGTCATCCGTCACATGAAAGAACGGCAAATTCACGACATCTGGACTGACGGGCGAGTTCTGACTGCGAGGATCTCGATAGGGCATCAGTTCTGACACACTGAACGTTTCGTCGTTGTCGAGATCTCGAAAACGCAACGTCCGCAGTGAGTTCTGAAGTTCCCCATTTGAGATTGTTGCATCCAGGTCCACATCAATCAAAGACGTCAGGCGAACCGCGTCGTCAGCGGCCTGGGGTTGAGCAATCAGGTCAAAAGATTTTGGCAACCGGGCGTTCAGCCAATCCGTGAACTTTTTGACTGGCACGTCTGTGGCATTCGCTTCGTCGACTGCGGAAGCGAGAATCTCTTTGGGGCCGGAGATATTTCCGAGGCGTCGCACGTTCTCGGTCAGCAGCGCGAGTTCCGTGCTGTCGAGCCGACCGTTTTTGTCGACATCCATCTGCGTTGCCACGAAGCGGCTGACCCATGCACGATAAGGAATCCTGGCGACGGAGATCCGCAGGTCGGCGATCACCGGCCCCAGCGGTGCCATGATGATCATCGTGGCATGATCGGCCTGAACAGGCGATGGCGTTTGAGTCTGCGCCAACACTGGCGACACGGCCAACACGGAGAACGCAACCAATGCGGCGCAGTGAGCCGAGGCGAAGACAATTCGGAAGAAAGTGGGATGCATGGAAAGCTGACTCCGAATTTCCGGAGGAGTAATTGTGCGATCGCCAAGTATACAGACGATGATCCAGACAACCATTCAGCGGTGCAACGTCGATCAGATCGCAGCGCGTAAGAATTCAAAAGTCGGTGAGTCCGTGAAGTTCGTTTGTCTGTCATAGACCGTGGAGCGATTGCGAGCCCTGAGTTTGGGTTAAATTTCAAACATCGATTGGCAGGATTTCCGGAGGAATAGCCATCTCGAATCCCCCAGCCTGCCAACTACGACGACCAGAGTCAGCACGTTCCAAAAGATGTTCAACAATTTGGTCCCCGAGTAACGTTGTGCGGAATAAATATGCCTGTCAGAATCTGAAAGCGATGGCGCTATTCGGCAGTGGTCCGTTTTTGAATTGTACTATTCGAATTCGTGGTTGTTTCAGGATGTCTCGTATGCCTGTGTTCATTCGGCGATCCTTTGGTTTCTCGGCGTTGTTGACGTTAAGTGTCGGGATAACGTCTGCGGACGACCCAGCGGTGCCGATTTTCAAGGACGGCGAAGCACAGATTGTCCCGGCGTTCAAGGATCCGGCCAATTGGGTGCGGCATGATCTTTGGGTGGAAACGGAATTTGATTCCGACGGAGACGGCAAGCTCGATCGCATGCACGTTGATGTGACTCGGCAAAAACAGACTGACACCGAAGGTCTCAAAGTTGCTGTGATTTATGAATCCAGCCCCTACTACGCCGGGACGGGAACCAATGAGCCGCAATTCTTCTGGAATCCTCGCCATGAGCTTAACGCCACACCGCCGATGCATGTGATTCCGGCACCAATTCCACAGCAAAGCCTGCGTCCGACGATTTCGGAGTCTCAGGTCAGTGTTTGGGTGCCTCGAGGTTTTGCGGTTGTCCATTCCTCCTCACCAGGAACGGGATTGTCGCAGGGATGCCCTACTGTGGGCGGCGACAACGAATCTCTTGCTCCCAAAGCTGTGATCGATTGGCTGAATGGACGCGTCAAAGGCTTCACGACGCCAGATCAGAACGAAGAGGTCAAAGCATTCTGGAGCACCGGCAAGGTTGGCATGACGGGAACATCTTACAACGGGACGATTCCACTGGCAGCCGCAACCACGGGCGTTGAAGGACTGGAAGCGATCATTCCGATCGCTCCGAACACTTCGTACTACCACTACTACCGTTCGCATGGGCTCATTCGACATCCAGGTGGATACATGGGCGAGGACATCGACGTGTTGTACAACTTCATTCATAGCGGCCCACCGGATCACCGCGAGTTCTGCAATGAGAACATCCGGGACAAGGAAATGAAGGCGGGATTTGATCGCGTCACCGGTGACTATAACTCGTTCTGGGCCGGGCGAGATTATCTGAACGACATGGGACCGATGAAGGCCGCGTTACTGATGGCTCATGCGTTCAACGACTGGAACGTGATGCCCGAACACAGCGTCAGAATCTACGAAGCAGCCAGGGCAAAAGGCTTGCCGGTCCAGGCCTACTTTCATCAGGGAGGTCATGGTGGTCCGCCTCCGACAAAACAGATGAATCGCTGGTTCACCCGTTATCTGTACGGCATCGACAATGGCGTGGAAAAGGATCCGAAATCGTGGATCGTGCGAGAAGCTGATGCTCGGGAACAACCGACGTCGTATGCAGACTATCCTCATCCAGAAGCGAAGGCCGTAACTCTTCATCCGAGCGGCATTGGTACACAAATCGGTCAACTGCTGACGACTGCTGTTCCAGGCCAGAGGACTCAAACGCTGATTGACAACTTCTCGTTCAGCGGCGCATCGCTGGCGAAGGCCGAATGGACAAATCATCGTCTGTTATTTGCGACGCCCAAACTGACGGAGCCCCTTCACCTGTCGGGCACGGCCAGCATTAAGATTCGAGTTTCCAGCAATAAACCGGCCGCCAATCTCTCGGTTTGGCTGGTTTCTTTGCCTTGGACAAACAGTGAGCGAATTACTGACGACGTGATTACTCGCGGCTGGGCAGATCCTCAGAATTACGGTTCCCTGGAGAAAAGCCAACCGCTGGTTCCCTGCCAGTTCTATGACCTGAACTTTACGCTGCAGCCTGATGATCAGGTGATTCAGGCGGGTGAACAGATCGGCCTGATGATCTTCTCCAGCGATCGTGACTTCACCCTGTGGCCAGATCCAGGGACAGAGTTGACCGTCGACCTGGACGCAACATCGCTGACACTCCCCGTCGTCGGCGGTGATGCAGCGTGGGGGAAAGCTATGCCGACGAAGTAGTTGCGAGTAGCGTCCAAAAACACTCAGCCCCCTGTTCCGGGGGCGTCCGCTTAAGGCATCCAGACAAACTCCCGAACGTTGATAATGCTCCAGACGGTATCTTCGTAGACCTCTCGCCACTCTGAGCTCAGGCGAGGATCCGCCGGTTGGCCATCGCGGGCACGGCGTTCCATTTCCAGGGCCACGAGGTTGGCTTCCGTTCTCAAATGGTTCGACCATGTGACTTTCGGAAGTATCTCTGGCCCGGATGTCGGTGGCGCCAAATTCGTTGCCAGCACACGTGAGTCAAACCCGACGGACAACGCCTGTGCCAACGCCGATCGTTCAGAAGGTCCTGGGTAGCGACTGAGATATCTCAGGAAGAGACTGTCGACCAGTTCTTCAGGCGACTTCGCCTCTATGGCCAACAGAGCGAGGCCGCTGTCCTTGGTAGCCCGAGTCAGCAGAACAGAAGCGGTGCTATTGGCGAGAACACCGGGCTGCAGGACATTAGATGATGTTTCGCGGTCTGTGCGAGGACTTTGGCGTGAACCGCTCCAGCCGAACGCTTCCAGGATATCCGCGATCGCGCGCGCTTTCGGCAGACCGAGCGTCGGTCGGTCTCGCTCATTGGCCAGGCTGGCGAACATCCAGGCTCGATCCGGTATCCCCAGAGTCAAGCGGTTGCTGGCAGGGCGACGCGCGTCCGGGTCAAACGTAAACTCCTCGACGTCCATCACCTGACCGCCAGCGGCGTGCAGCGAATCCACAATCTGCTCCGCAGTCAGACGTCGTCGATCGGGAGCCGTGAAGAAACGCAGCTCGGGAGACGCCGTCAGGTTCTTTCCAGTCGCTGCACGCTGATACAACTGCGACGTCATGATCAGGCGGATCAGATGTTTCTGGTCATAGTCGTGACTCACAAAGTCGTGAGCCAGCCACTGTAACAATCCCGGATGACTGGCCGGATGCCCTTCCCAGTCATGAGCTGGCTCGACAAATCCCGCGCCCATCAGACGACGCCATAAACGGTTCACCACGACGGGCGCGAAGCGAGTATTCTGCGGAGATGTAATCAATGCCGCCAGACGTTCCCGAGAATTCTTCGGAGACTGCAGCAGAGCATTCAGGGTCTCATCGTCAACACTTCCACATGTTTCCGCGAATGGCCATTTCGGTTCGAGTGTCGCATCCGGATTGAGACTCACTTTAATCAGAGATTCGCGAGTTTTCTTTTCGAAGAACGCAACCGGCACACGACTGGTTTTGGGAACACTCACCGCCTTCTGCTCAAACATCGCCGCGAGCGAATACAAGTCGCTTTGCTTCGTGCTGTGATACGGTGAATCGTGACATCGCGCGCATTGCAATTCGATGCCCAGAAAGGCATTCGCGATAATCTGACCTTTGGCGGCGTAAGGCGCATCATTGTCGCCTGCAATTCCAAACCCCGCGCTGCCACCTTCATGCGCGCTGCCGCGAAGCTGGATCAGCTCGGTCACCATGCGATCAAAGGACTTGTTGTCACGCAACGAATCAAACAGGAACCAGCGAAACGGACCGGTTGTATTCAAACTGGAGTTCACCAGTGTTGGATTCTCCGCCAGCACATCCTGCCAATAGCTGACCCAATTGTCGGCAAAGCGATCATCCGCCAATAATCGATCGACCAGCTTGATCCGCTTGTCGACAGACTCATCATGCAAATACTCACGGGCCTCCCGTTCGGTGGGAGGAACTCCAACCGTATCCAGGAAGGCACGCCGCAGAAATTCTGCATCAGTGAGCAATGGAGCCGGAGCGACGTCTTCTGGTGTCACAGGAGGAGCGGGCCATGCGGCACCGGACGTTATCCACGATTCCAGAGTCTTGATCTGGTCATCAGCCAAAGCGGCCGCACCTGGCGGCATGCGTTCGTCCGGGTCGGTCGCACGGATGCGGCGAATCAGTTCACTCGCGGAAAGATCACCGGGCACAATGGCCGCCACGCCCGAATCTCCCGCCTTCATTGCCGAATCGCGGGAATCCAGTCGTAGTCCGCCATTCGCCTTGTCGCCATGGCACCGTGAGCATTGTTCTTTCAGAATCGGCAACACGGTCTTGTGGAACTCACGAGCTTCCTCGACAGGATTCTTTGCCGATTCTGCTAATGCCTTTTCGACTTTGTCATTCAGAAACGCATCGATCGGATTCGCGTTTGCAGCAGCATTCTTGTCCGCACCGGCCAATGACGGAATCTGTGGAGCCGGATTATTCTTCGCCCATTCGCGAGCGACGTCGTGACGAGCCTGCCAGAACCCATTCTGGCTGGCCGCTGCCGTTCGGCGATTCGTATTGTCAAGTTCTGACAAAGCCTGCTCCGTTCGCTTGAGAAGCGCATCGACGGCAGCATCGGTCAGCGTGAGGGGATTATTCTCGGGCTGAGTATGCGGGAGGAGAAGGAACGAGCTGCCGTCTTCGTTCCGCACCGCGACACAGAGTTCACCCGGATCAGCGCGAAAGTCTTTTCCACCGACCAGCGTTTCGAGAACAACTCGACAGGTACCGTTTTCGCCAACCACGGCTTCGCCAAAAACCTCCTGCTGGCGATGTTCAGCGATGCGAGCACCCGGCGCTGGCGGGGTTGCGACGGGAGTCATCGGTTCTTCACCGCTGGGTGAGCCCTTCGACGGTTCTGCTCGTGCAATCACCTTCCCATCGACCCAAAGTCGACTTAAGCCCCGCACACGCATCACAAACCGATGCTCGCCGGGCGACAATTTCGCATCGGCGGCAAGTCGCAACAACACTGGAGCCTTCCAACTGTCGCGAACGCCCCACGCGTCATGTCGCAGCGGGAGACGATCAAGCAGAAACGCTTCAGGCTGCCAGCGCAGAATCTCCACGGGCAGGTTCTCCCCTTCGTTCAGCCAGCGATTATGGGTCGGCATCCCTTCCAGCAGCACCGCGCTGACGAGGCCGGGCTCCAGAGGTCCCATGTCCGGCATGACTTCGGCCAGTGGTCGGTCGACGATCTCTTTGCCGGTAAAGTTGAAGCGGCTCTTTAAGGTTGCATCGTCCAGAATCCGGCGATGAATCGCGATAGAATCGAGGGAGCCACGAAAGCTGCTGGAAGCGGCTCCACTCTGAGCAGACCCGATCCAGACCGCATCATCATCGACCGCTGGAGCATCATTCGTTGCTCCGCCCATGTCCCATTTGCCGGTCTGAGGTTTCCCGTCGATCCAGCCTCGCAGGCTGGTGGAGTCCCCGAATTTGTACGTGATCGCGATATGATGCCAGTTGCGGCCGGGTTTAAACCCTGAGTCGGACGTCCAGCGATGCCACGGCGATCCGCCATTGGAGCTGTCGGAGCCCGGAGACGATGCAAACAGGAAGCCGAGTCCTGCTTTGCCGTTGCGTTCGGCAATTCGCAGCGCCCAGTTCTGATTCTCGCCCGAGAAGCCTGGTGTTCCCGTGCGTCCTTTGCAGATCACGTAAAGATTTTCACCGCTGCGAATGTCGTCGACCTGCACCCAGGCTTCAAGCGTAATCGAGTCACCCGCAGTGAAGTCAAAAGGACTCTGCGGCCCGCTGTCAGCGATCGACAGGTGCGCGCCTTTGCCGTCAAGCTTAACGGCTGTATTGCCCTGCTCGAAGTCCGGATACTCCGGCGGTCGCGGCCCCGGCACATCGCGATGCACGCCCTCACTGGCCTCCAGTAGAGTCGTCTCTTCAGCACCAAAGTTCCAACGAATTTCTGCAGGTGGATCAATGGCCCAGACGCTGTTCAGAAGCGAGAACCAAAGCGTAACAGCAAGACTATAGCGAACAATCATCGGAGTCTCCGACGTGATCAGAATTCGGACGCAACCACCTGACCCAAGTATACCATACCCAAGGTGCTGGACAACTTGCCAGTGGTTCTCCAGATCATGCAAGGAAACGCATATGTGAATCTTCGTGTTTTGAGCTGGTGATAAGCGGAGAACACGCAACCCGTTTCCGCCAGCCAGCATGCCTGCACGTTGCGTGTCAAACAGATCGCTTTGAATCGCAGGTCGGGGCCGCGCAAACTACAATCGGACGGTCGAGGTATGATGATCGCTCTGAATTTGCGAGGAGTCTGCGGATGATGCCGCTGGGAATCAAAGTGTATGTGGACTTTGTATTCAAGAAGATGTTTGGCAGTCCGGAGAATTCTGTCGCCTTGATTGGACTGCTGAACGCGATTCTGGAACTACCACGACCGATCACGGATGTCTCGATTCAGAATCCGTTTTCCTATCAGGAATTCGAAAACGCCAAGGTGGTCGTTCTGGATGTTAAGGCCAAAGATTTTGCTGGCCGGATTTTCAATGTCGAAATGCAGATCGCGATTCATCCGGGACTGCTGCAGCGAATGATGTACTATGTCAGTGAAATGTATACAGATCAGCTTGCCGAAGGGGACGACTATACTCAGTTGAATACGACCATTTCGATCTGCCTGTTGACAAGGACTCTGTTCTCCGATTCCGACCTGGCTCATCATCGCTTCGAGATGATGGACGCAGAAAGTGGTCGAAAATTGGATAGAGCCGTGGAGGTTCACACGTTAGAATTGGGTAAGTTTGATTTCGACGAGATGACCATTTCGAATGCCAGCCCGATGGCTCGATGGGCCTGGCTGATTCTGAATGCTCACAAGTATACGGCGGAAGAACTCCGCCGCTTGTTTCCTGAACTGGCATTTCAGCGGGCCATCGGCTGCCTTGAATCAATTTCATCAAAGACTGAGGACAAGACCATGCACGACCAACGCGAGAAGGCTCAGCGAGACTACGACTGGATGCTGTCCACGGCTCGCAAACAGGGAATCAAAGAGGGCATTGAAAAAGGCATTGAACAGGGGATCGAGCAAGGCATTGAACAGGGGATCGAGCAAGGCATTGAACAGGGACGCGAGCAAGGCATTGAAAAAGGCATTGAACAGGGACGCGAACAGGGCACGATCATCGGTGCGATTCAAGCATTGCAGCAGATCCTGGGTGACTCGATTTCACCAGTAGACATACTGGTCGCCGAACCCTTTACACAACTGCAGGCAAAGCTTGCCGATCTGCAGTCCAGAGTTCGCTCGCGACTTGATTCGTGAGTCGATGAGGTTTTCAACCGGACGCCCAGCTTTGGTGGATTGCCAGTTGATCCTGTGGGATGAAAATGCCTGTCCGTCAGTTGTGCAATGCTTGAATGTACGGGGCAGGATTCGCAAACCTCGAACAAGAAAATCTCGAGGCGACCAGGAAGATCATCAGCATTCCCAGGCCGGCGGCCACAGTGCACCGTTGGGTTCAACGTTCCCGGGAAAGCATTTTTGCAATTGTCTCCCCGGACGTCTGCATTCCATGATGCGCCAGACAGTTCTGTCGCAGGATATCACCGCGCGATGTCCTGGTATCCTTGCGAAGGCTGGAAAGAACTGTCTCAAGGGAATCTACCACGGAAGGATCAAACAGGAGGCCCCCTCCGACGGACTGGATTCGTTCCGGGAATGCACCGTGATTCGGCACGATGGAAGGGACTCCGGCCAGAGCAGCTTCAAGCACGTACAGTCCCTTGGGCTCGTGATAAATCGTGGGCACACACAGCCAGTCGAAGGACCGGATCAACTGCATTTTTTCCTCACGATCAGCCGGACTTCCGGCCCATTGCAGACGGTCACCAGACGTTGACTCAATCTGCTTCAAACGTTTCTCAAAAGCTGCTCGGTGTAGCTCTGGCAGAAAACCGCCGACCACGAAACGCAGGTCAACGCGAGTCTTCAGTGTCGCTTCGGCGGCGTCGAGAAATCGAAAGGCCCCTTTTTCCGGGCAAATTCTTGCGAAGTACCCCACAGTGATCATCGAAGAGGGTGCGAGGTGTTCGCCACTGCCTGCGCGAGAGATTGCGACATCAGCATCCTCAATGGTCAGTGGAATCGTCGTGAGCTTCTCTGCGGGCAGCGATAAGTACTGCTGCATGAATTGCGAATAGTACTGGCTGTGGGTCAACACGCGATCGAAGTGCGACGCGTTGCTCTTCACCAACTGCATGGCCTGAGATTTCCATGGTTCCGGCAAGGCATCCAGAAAGATATCGTCGCCCTGCAGCAGGCAACACAATCGACCAGAGAATTGTCGCCGCAACTCCGGCACGATCCCCGACAACAGAGCATTGCTGAACAGAATCACATCTGGTCGAAGATCATTAACCAGATACTGAATCAGCTCCTGAATTTCCTGTCGCTGCGGGCCCTGGTGACCTTTGAGAAGATCGATCGTCAAAGATCCGAGGTCAGCGGCATTCGTGCTGCTGCTCCGTTTTGACAACCACTTCACAATGCCAGGGCGATCGAGCCAGCGTTTCAGGGACCTTGGCAGAAATCTCCATCCGGGCAGTTTGGAATCCAGATAAACATTAATCCCGCCAAGGAAAACTCGCGAGTCGCTGACGTTCTCCTCATCAACACGGATAGGCGTGTATGTCGGCAGCAGCAAAGCATCTGTGCCAGCCATTCGCAAAGCGCGAACCAGCGTGTTGTCCTGCATGCACGAGCCGCAGAACATTCCGGCCCCGCCGGCGGTGATGATGGCAATTTTCATAGCGGTTGAAGAGAACTCTGATCATGCCAACATCAGCGGCACGACCTCCTGGTAATTGAATCAACTGACAGTCTGGAATCTACGTTCCTCGAAATAGCGAGAGCATGCTCCCGGCGGTTTAGCTCACCGGATCCAGCAGCCGCTCTATGCTGTCACCGAACTGTTCGACTTCAACGCCCATCCGATCCAGCATTGAGACATACAGGTTGCACAGCGGCACATTTCCCTTTGACTGAAGATGCTGACCGGATTGCAGAGTTCGACCGCCGTGACCGCCGAGCAGAACCGGCAGATTATCGGGGTCATGGCGATTGCCATCCGAAATACTGGACCCGAACAGAATCATGCAGTTATCCAGAAGCGTGCCGTCGCCTTCCGGAATTGATTTCAGCTTCTTAACCATGCCGGCAAACTGTTCGACATGCCAACGATTGATTCGTTCATACTGCGCGATCTTGTCCTTATTGTTCTCATGATGCGACAACTCGTGATGGCTGCCGCTCACGCCTTCCACAAACGAAAAGTTGCGGCCTGACACATCGTTGGCGAACATCAGCGAGGCGACTCGTGTGGAATCCGTCTGGAACGCCAGCACCATCAGGTCGAGCATAATCGAAATATGCTCACGAAAATCAGCCGGAACACCGGGACGAGGTGGCGATATCTCGCCCTGAGCCGTTGAGGGTTGCCAGTCTCGCGGTTTCTGCTCAAGGGAAAACTCTATTCGTCTCTCCACAGCGCGGACCGAATCCAGATACTCGTCCATCTTGAACTGGTCGTCGCGTCCCAGACGCGGGCGAAGTTGACGAGCATCCTCAAGAACAAAATCCAGCAGATTGCGGTAAGACTCTGACCTCACAGGATCGTCAGAGACTCGACGACCAAACAGGCGTTCGTAGACCAGACGCGGATTAATCTCTTTCGCGACCGGGCGAGTTGGAGACTGCCACGAAACATGCGAACCATACAACCGCGTGTAACCCACGTTGCTGTCGATCCCGCTGATCACGGGCTCCGTGCCCAGTTCAAGTGACGGCAGCGGAGTAAACTGGCTGGTGTGCTGAGCCATCAATTGATCAACCGAGATTCCTCCACTGCTGATGTTTTTGCCTGTGGTTTTGGTCACAGGCATCCCCGTCAGAAAATTGGCCGTCTTGGAGTAGTGGCCGTCGCCGCCGTGGCTATGCTTTTTATCCAGCCCGGTCAGCACCAGAACGTCGTCCTTCACCTCCGCCAGCGGCTGAAGCGTCGGGCTTAACTCATAGTCGCGACCAGACTTCTCCGGGGTCCACGATTTCTCCCAGACGCCGTTAGGAAAATAGATGAAAGCCGAGCGAACCGGAGGACGTCCAGAGGGCACTCCGGTTACTGATTCCGCCGCCTTGTCTTCAGCGCGGACCGAACGCGAGATCGCGGATTCCATCCATGGCAAGCCGAGCATCGCTCCGCATCCCCTGAGCATCCTGCGCCGTGAAGCACTCTGCGGGATCAGGTTCTGTTCATTCATGGTTTCGATTCCTGCAGGGCATCGGCCTGTTTCTTAAGAGCATTCGCCTTACGAGCAATCTGCTCCAGCCGATCAAACAGAACCTGTCCGGTCGTTGGCGGCTCAGGCGACTCGGTTGGCTGTTTATGGTATCGGTACTGGAACGGATAACTCAAAGCGATTTCTTCGATCAGGATCTGACTTTTGAGTTCATTCTCGCCCAACTTCTTAACGCATGTCTCGACAATACACTGATCAAACTTATTCAGCTCTCTGCCCAGTGCGAACCCCAGAAGCTTGCGTACAAAATGCTGCTGGAACTCTCCGCTGCGTTTCATCAGCACAGACTTGAGTTCGCCAGGGCCGGAGAAGGTATCACCAGAGGGCAACTTGCCCGCATTGTCGACAGGAAGCCCCTGGTCGGTTTCTCGCCAGCGGCCAATCCCGTCAAAATTCTCGAGTCCAAAGCCCAGCGGATCCATCCGGTCATGGCACGATGCACATTCAGCCTTCTGGCGATGCAGATCAAGCCGCTGCCTCAGAGTCAGACCTTCCTTGCCTGCGGAACTCTCTTCCAAAGCCGGAACGTTCGGCGGAGGAGCCGGAACCGCGGACCCCAGAACTTCCTCCAGAATCCAGCGACCTCGCAAAACCGGACTTGTTCGGCGAGGATACGAAGTCGCAGTCAGCACGCTCCCCAGCGTCACGACTCCACCTCGTCGGCCGTCCGCCACAGAAACCGTTTGCCACGAACTCTTTGCAGGCAGATCGATCTGATAATGCTGAGCGAGACGACCATTGACAAGCACATAATCGGCCGCCAGCAAATCTGTTATTGGTCGGTTCTGCTGGAAGACATAAGCCACAAACCGCAGGGCTTCTTCACGCAGGTCAGAGGCCAGTGCCTCAGCATACTCCGGAAACACGCCATCATCCGGATGAACTTCACCGAAGCCTCGCAGCCCCAGCCATTGCAGTCCAAAGTTTTCTCCCAAAGCCAGCGACCTGGGATCCGCCAACATCCGCCTAACCTGAACTCGAATCTGATCCTCGGCCAGGATCGCTTCGGAATCAGCAGCCTGCAAAAGCTCTTCGTCAGGAACTGATGACCAGATGAATAAGGCGAGTCGGGTTACAATCTGGTGAGGAGTCAGCCGAATCACTCCGGTTGCGTCCGGCTCTGTTTCCACCACGAACAGAAAATGCGGCGAGACGAGCACAGCCTTCAGGGGTTCTCGCACCGATGCCAGAAACCCGCGACCTCGACCGGCCGACGCCTCATAGAGCTGCATCAGTCGCAGTTTCTCGTCTTCAGTGACCGGTCGCCGCCAGGCTCGTCGAGCAAATCCAGCGATGATTTCTGAGGCCGCTTCCGCATCACTTTTCGATGAATCCGGCTGCAATGATTTCGGAAGAACCGTCAAAAGACGACTACGAATCACAGCCCTCGCGGGATCATCCGAAGCCGGTACATCCGGCAGTGCGTCTTCAATCACTCGATCAGCAATCGCGAGGTATGATTCCAGATGAATGGTCGAAGTGAACAGAGCATCCCCGACTGTGTCGA
>JBIIIF010000142.1:0-18003 GCA_044235005.1 Planctomycetaceae bacterium
AGTCTCGTAGACCAGCTTCACCAGCGGATCGTTGCTCTCGAGCACTGCTCCGGACGCGGGGCGAATCGGAACCTTCTGAGGGCTTTCAAGAAGAATTACCTGCGGTTCGTCTTTGGGTGACTTGGCCCCGAGTTCGTTTGAGAACGGTTCTTCACCAAGCCCGGCACTTCCGGAGACAATGCTGATTACAGCGAGCAGCGGCAGAATCTGCGCGAGTGCCAACTGCTCATTATTACGCCTCATCGGGACAGCCCTTCATCCTCAGTTGCAAGTCGACGACGGCGCTCGGCGCGGTCCGACTTTTGGATCCCCCTGTGTCTGTTTTCGGTAAATCCGGCAGCGCTCTTCAATCCATCAGATTCGGCACATCCGGAATTCGCATCAGATCCGGCGCTGGCTGCCCAGGAACGCAGTGGAATCCGCCAGATGACGACGGAATCGGGAGGTCTGTTCCAGAAGTTCGGTCAGTGACCGGTCCTCCTGCACAATTTCGTGGCAGGCTGCTTCCAGTGACGGAAAGAGGCCTTCAGAGATCCGAGTTTCCACCATGGACTGGGCCAATTGATGAATTCGCTCGGAAAGCCCCTGACGAAGATTCCAGATAAAAATCATGACCAGCAGGCCCGACCACAGAACAAGAAACAACACCGCCGGAATATAAAAATCGACGGCGAGCAAGGGTTCGGCTTCTGCTCTGGCTCCCAGAATTGGCGCGAGAAACGAACTCCAGAAAAAGTTGTAGCCGACTCGCCCAATCAGAAACGCCACATACAACAAAAACAAGCCTTCGTAGCGATACTGAACAATCTTTGTACAGTGCTGTTCAGCCAGCTCTTCAATCAGTTGATCAATGGCGCGACGAGCATCCCCGAGAAACTGTCCTTCCACCTGAGCCGCACGGCGACGCAGTTGGCTGAGATCTCGCCGGTCACTGAAATCTTCCGTCTGAATTCCCGCGCTGTGTACGTAGCCCGAGACAACCATGCGAGCTTCCTGCAGATGCTGATCGGCGATTCCGAATGAAGCCAGCCGCTCCAGCGTTGAGTCCGCGTCGTTCTCTTCGACTTTCGACTTCACCCATCTCGCGCCCTGCATGGCGCCTATCAGTGCCATCTGGGCTGACGAACGTGCTCGAAAGAAACTGAACGAAGCGATAAACGCTCCCAGTCCGTTATAGAGACGAAGCACAGAACTGAACGGACTGAAGCCCCAGATGTCAGTAACAGCCGCCAGCAGACGGCGTTCCCAGAGATTGCGATTGAGCAACAATTCATCACGCAGTTGAGTCGTCAGCGAATCTCGCAACTTTGTCCGCTGTTGTTCCAGAATATCCTGCAACGAACGAACATCTTTAAGCCGCCTGTCGTAGTCGACTCGACATAACGTCAGGGCTTCTTCCAGCAGATCAATCAGGTTGGCTCGTCGGATCGCCACTCGGCGGGACGCACCCAGTTGATTGGTCAGCAGGTCGATCAATCGTCCAAAGTCTCCGGAGGTTCTCTGCCCCTGAGCCTGCTCCAGCATCGCTCGCCGCGAATCCACAAAGAACATGTCAGGAACCTGATAGGCCGGCGCGAGATTCTGCTTCCAGTCATCGCGAATGTCGGAATCCTGATCGGCATGCGTCTGCACAAAGACCAGTCGACAACCAGCCGCTGCATCGGCCAGTTCTTCGGAAATGCGAGCACTGCGGTACTTTTGCTGCGTCGACACGTAAAGCAGCACATCACAATGCGGCAGGATCGCTCGAAGCCGAGCAAGATTGCTGCCGGAGTCTGCACCTTCGCTGGTATCCGGGTCCGGGCAGTCAATAATTACCAAGTCGCGCAATATTGGCGTATCAATTTTCTTGATCTGAAACTGACTCAGATCGAGGCCCAAAGCATTCGTCTCGAAATCCGGATGCACGAGCAGAATCGGCATCGTGGTGGTGGGTCTCTGTCGGCCTGACTGGGAAACTTCCTGCCCGACCAGCGCGTTGACGAGCGTACTTTTGCCGGTGCCTGTTCCTCCAAACGTCGCTACGACGATGGGCGATTCGAGTCGAATTCTTAACGTGGAAACTCGCTCCACAATCTTTCGCACCACTGACCGAGCTTTGTGAGCCGGATCCCAGGCAGGCGAATGGTCCAGCCATCGACGCACCTTCACGACAAGATCATCGATCTCGGCGAGAATCGTCAGATGTTCCAGTTCAGGAGTCAGTGACATGAATGACTGTCCAAAAATAGGGTGTGACAAGTGAACGCATGCGAGCGCAGGCACACCAGTTCGTTCTTCAAATTCGCTGCAGCGTCGCCACACAATCCTGAATCTTCGACCATGCCTCACACTTCGTCAGTTCAGCAGCGGCCTTGAGTTCTGTCGGAAGGTCGCCCAGTAATTCATCGTGAATCAAACGTGTGAGCCAGGCGGCTCGTCGCGTCGTGAACGAGGAATGCAGGGAATGGAACCAGGCCTGCAGCATACCAGCTCCGGAACCAGCGGCTTTGGAAACGGCCGCTTCACCCGCGATGGCCGCCGTTGCTCCACCAGCCACATCGGCCACGACGTGTACCATGGCCGAAGCCGCCGCATGGCCCAGCATTGGAGCGACCAGTTCGCCGGCCGGACCGAATCCCACCGAGAACAGCACGACACTCGTCACCGGCCGCACTGCTGCGGAAACATTGTTGAGCTGGCGATAAAAACTGAACAGGTCCGGCTGCGTTTTCTCGAGCTGAAGCATTTGTTCGTTGACGACATCCCGGAGTTCCTCATCAAAATCCAAAGCGTCATGCTGTGTTCGCAGAAGATTCAACAGGTCCGCTCGAGCTGATCCGCTGAGAACGGCTTGCAGCCTTGGTCGGATGACATTATTCCCAGAATTCGCCATCCACTGGAGTTTTTCGAACAGCTCTTCGACGACGGATAAAATCGCGGCCCACTCGCGACTGCGATAATCATCCATCACCGGCACTGGATCACCCTGGAGTGCTCGCCGGGCTGCTCGGATCGGCCACATGAGTCCATTGCCAACAACGCTGTAGGCAGAATTAATCGTGCGAGCCCAGCCTTCCTGGCGAGCCTGCCACCATTTGCGAATTTCAGCCACCAACGCGGAATTGGATGGCGAAGGCCAGTTGCGGATCTGAATCACGCTGTCAGCCGCAAGACGTTCGGCCGTATGTCCCAGATCTTCACTGGCACTGCGAAGTTCCTTAAGATATCCCGGGATGCCGCGTTGTGGATGAGACAGCTCTCGCAGCGAGCCCAGCAGAGTTCTCATACGAATCTCGCGAAACTTCAGCTTCGCAAGATCTGCCGAAAGATTGCGAGGTGTCTGGTCGGTCGGTGTGACTGTTGCGGTGTTCGTTGGAGAACCGTCCTGAAGGCTCTGAGAACGTTCAAAGAACGGCAGACGCAACTCTTCGGCGGCTCGTCGATCGGCCGGAGCCAGATAAACGGCATCGGGTTTGATATGAGTTTCGGTGCAGAATGTCTTCAGCCAGACGGGCCAGTACGGTTCATCTTCCGGCAGCAGCACCTGATTGAAGACAATCAATACCGACTTATCTTCGTCGCCTGCTTTGCGGAAAAACTCTTTGACCGCCGCATCGTTGTATTTCTGTTGAGTCAGCACCGCGATCAGCACATCAGCACAGCGTCGCACCGCATCGGCTCGCACCCAGTTCACTCGAGCATCGCTGTCGATATCCGGCGTGTCCAGAATCAACAACGAGGAAGGCAGATCCGGAGTTGTTCGCCAGAAGATGCGGTGAGCAGAGCTTTCTTCCAGAGCAAGGTTCGCGTCGGTCCATTCCTGCAGCACAAAGTCGGGGAACACGTCCTGAAGTCGCCGCGTATTGGTAAAGCCTTCGGGCACCAGCAGAACGGGATGCCTGGTCCCTGACGCCAGTGGACTGCTGGCACTGGCTTTGCATCCGGCCAGATGATTGAAGACAACGCTCTTGCCGATGTTCGTGCCACCCACGACGGCCACAACCAGAAATGCCTGATCACCTAATTGAGGGATCAGTTTCTGTCGCAGCAGTTCAAACCATTCACGCCCGGCCAACGGAGGCGTCTGCAGAATGGCGGCTCGTTTTTCAAGTTCATCCAGCGCAGGGACGAGCCGCTGCATGGCGGCGGTGCAAGTTTGAAAAACAGAATCCAGTTTTGTTTCGTCCACGCTCAGGCTCAGCGTCGTCCGGTGGTTTCATCATCGTCTTCGAGATCATCGATGTCGTCGATGTCATCTTCATCATCGTCGTCATCATTGTCATCGAAATCGTCGTCGTCAAAGTCTGAATCCGGATGTAGCGGATCATTCGGCGAAAAGAAGAAGTCAGCCAGTCCCATCGGAATATTGTTGCCACCGAGGGATTGATTTCGTTTGTCAGCGAGTGACTTGAGGTCTACTGCGTCCTGTCCGAGACATTTTTCCAGTGATTCACGCCACGCATCATCGCGAGCCAGCGGATGCGTTGGGTCCTGGGCGATGCGTTTCAGGGCAAAACGCAGGATGTTAATGCCGTCACGGGTCGAAAAGTCCAGATTCAGCGAATGGGCTTCCTGCAGGAAATCGACGGTCAGATTGAGCATCTGGTCATCCGCGAATGGCAGATGATACTTCAGAATGGCCAGTTCATCTTCGCGGGCCGGATGGCCGAGAGTCAGAGTTGGCTGCAGGCGGCTGAGAATGTAGTCGGGAATTTCAAAGGTCGATTCATCTTCATTCATCGTGACCGCACAGCGAAAGTTCGGGTGTGCGGGGATCGAGATACCAGCGACAATAGATTCGACGTAACGGCGATGGTCAAGCAGCGGTGCAAGGCTGGCCCATGACTTTTCGTTCATGCGGTTGCCTTCGTCCAGAATACAAATCCCTCCTCGCAGCATGGCGGTAACCAATGGCGAAGCGTGGTACGCAATCTTGCCGCTTTCGGCCAGAACGGGAGTGACCAGCAGGTCTTCCGGGCGAGTATCCGCGGTGCATTGGTAGATGTAGAGCTCCTGTCCTCGTTGACGAGCCCCGGAAATGGCGAGCGTGGTTTTGCCGATGCCCGGTGTTCCCACCAGTCGCGGAGTCAGGGGCAGGTCGCGCGGATCAACGACCAGCCAGCACGCCAGCAATTGTTTCAGGACTTCGCGCTGCCCGATCCATTCGCCTTCAGTCGGGTCCGGAGTTCCAAGGTGCAGATTGATACCGTCAATCGTATGGATTCTGCTCATGAATGTTCAGTTACGTTTCGTTAGCCAGAAAATGAGCGGCCGCAACCGGGCCGCGGGAAATCATGGATCACACACGGACCTCAACTCAGTTTGTGTCGGTTGCCGTGAAGTCATGAAGCGAATCAGCGCGGATCGAGCAGCGGTTGTCAACTGAACCGGTGTCGTAGTCGCAGCCGCTGAGATTTGTGCGGCATTTCAATGCGGATTCCGGCGATGGAGAAAGAAAGAGCCGTCCAGAAGTAACAGGACTGCTCAAGACGTGAAGTTTTTTACAAAGATCGGCGGACAGAGGTGGATGAGTTAGTCTTCAATCAAGCTGAGAAATCTTCGCCTCCGACTTTACGTCGGTGGTTAACAGGCTTTTGCACTACCGACGCAGTAACCGCAATTGGCCATCGAGTTAGTGCAAAGACCTTGATCCACCGGGGTCAAACCGGCGGCGTGGACTTGAGCACGACTTGCCAAAATGGGGCTTGTCCTGAGGTTCAAAAAGTTTGGTATTGCAACGAGATTCCTTGGGACAACTATCGTCCTGATTTCGCCTCGTAGAGGCGGCAGCAGGTAGCCTCAGGCTTTAGCCTGGGCTGACATGTTGATGGCCCCTTGGGCCGAATCACAAAGGCTTCAAGCTCAACTTAGACGATCCGTACGACTCGCCGTTAACTGAAACTTTCGGCGAAAGAAATTAGTGCCGGGAACTCGGCGTTTCTAACCTGCGCACTCCATTTCATGAAGAGCCAAAGTTGAAGCGCCTGCCATTCACCTTCAATCCATCAACAATTGCCCACTTTAAAGACAAACAGATCCACTACTGCAAATAGTAGCACGATGCTCGCTGGCTGAACGTAAACACGAGGCAGACGGTTGTCTTTGGCCGATCAAGTGCTTCAAATACTGTCCCTCATTCGTTCCCACCGACTCATCGCGTTGGCAACAACCGCGTCTTGACCCGATATCAGGATCTCTGCTTATGACTTCATCACCATCGTCCTCGGAAGCGAGCCCCGCGGCCACCGACGGACACGCTCCGCTTGCGCCAAGACGAAGTGTGTTGGTGCATTTCGTGACCGCAGTTCTGAGCTTTGTGATCGTGACGATTCCGGCCACTCTGGGCGGACTGTTTTTTCTCGATCCCATTCTCCGCAAACGCAAGAACGCGGAAGCAGGCGGCAAGTCTGGCGAGGTCTCGCGAAAAGACGAAAAGGGCTTTATTCGGCTCGATTTGAATCGCGATGCCGTGCCAGCCGACGGAACGCCCGTGGCCGTGACCGTTCTCGACGATATCGTAGATGCGTGGAATCGCTTTAAGAATGTTCCGGCTGGCAGTATCTGGCTGCGAAAAGTTGGCGATGGGCCGATTCTGGCCTTCAATTCCATCTGCCCGCACCTCGGCTGTTCTGTCGACTTCCGACCTGCGGAACAGGACTTCTTCTGCCCATGTCACACGAGTGCGTTTGCTTTGGATGGCAAAAAGACCAACGAGATCCCTCCTCGCGATATGGACAGTCTGGAAGTTTCGATGCGAACGAATGGAGCGGACGATCCTGCAGGTCAGGAGATCTGGGTGCGATACCAGAAGTTCCGCGGCGCGACGGCTGAAAAGATTGCCGTCTGATTTACGGGAGAAAAACCTTCCCCGGTCAGTTCGCCGCTCACCCGGCACTGACCTCTCCCTCTGCACTCGAATTTTTCGCACGGCTGACTTCGAAAGCTCATTCCCGATGAACTCACTGATTAACTGGCTCGACAACCGCACCGGCTTTCGCGAACTGATGCACGAAGCGCTCTACGAACGAGTCCCCGGCGGCGCACGCTGGCGCTATGTCTGGGGCAGCACGCTCGTCTTCACATTCACGCTGCAGATGATCACCGGCTTTATGCTCTGGTCAGCGTACAGCCCCAGCACTCGAACGGCCTGGGAAAGCGTTTACTACATTCAGAACGAAATGTTCATCGGATACATCATTCGCGGTCTGCATCACTACGCGGCTCAGGCCATGGTGGTGCTGATGGCGATTCACCTGGTTCAGGTCGTGATCGATGGAGCGTACAAAGCTCCGCGTGAGATGAATTTCTGGCTGGGTATCGTGTTGATGATGATCGTGCTCGGGTTATCTCTAACAGGCTACCTGTTGCCGTGGGACCAGAAGGGTTACTACGCGACACAGGTCACAACCAACATCATGAGCGCGACGCCGGTGGTTGGGCCGGAAGTGCAGAAGCTGGCTCAGGGCGGAAGCGATTACGGTCATCTGACGCTGACTCGCTTCTTTGCAATGCACGCGGGAATTCTGCCGGCAACACTCGTTGCATTTCTGGCACTGCATATCTACGTCTTTCGACGTCATGGCCTGACAGTGCATGATCCTAAACATGCTCCGGAGACCACATTCTGGCCGGATCAGGTTCTGAAGGATGCGGTCGCGTGTCTCGCGGTGCTGGCCGTTGTGTTGATGCTGGCCATTCTGCGCCCGGCCGAACTGAGTGCTCCTGCGGATCCGGCAGTGAAATTTGATGCGGCTCGCCCGGAATGGTACTTCCTGTTTCTGTTTCGATTCCTGCGATTCCATGCTGTGGAGGCGTTGGGGCTGACTTTCGGAGCCATCGTTGTCCCTGGCATCATCATGGGCATTCTGGCCATCATGCCGATCACTGCTCAGGTACTCGGCGAGTGGGGCCATCGGCTCAACAAAGCCTTCATCTGGCTGATGGCCATTGCGATTGCCGTTCTGACCGGAATGGCATTCTACGAAGACGCAAACGATAAAGGACATCAGGCGGCTCTTGCGGAAGCTCATCGCGATGGGCAGCGAGCGATCGAATTGGCGTCCGGCCCGGACAAGATTCCTGTCGACGGAGCGGTCTCGTTGCTGCGTCGCGACCCGTTTACGCAAGGACCTCGCTTGTTTGCTCAGCATTGTGCGGCATGCCATCGCTATAACGGACACACGGGCCGTGGAACTCTGGTGATGGAAATGAACGCCGAAAAAGTTCCTGTCATCGGTGCTCCAACAGCCGCCGATCTGGGCAACTTTGGTAAACGCGAATGGATGACGGGAATTGTGACGGATTATTCCAATCACTTTGCCTGGCTCAAGAACGCTCAGTGGTTTAAGGATGCTCAGGCCAAAGCCGCTGCGGGGGAGAGTGTCGAATTTATCAATCCCGATGGTTCGGAAATGGCTGACTGGACTTCGGGAAATATCGAATCGCTGAAGTCTGCAGAGAATGCAGAGAACGTGAAAGCACTGGTGGAGTTCCTCGCTGCAGAAGCAGGACATACCGGAACGGAATTCGATGCGGCTTTGGTCGAACAAGGCAAGAAGCTGGCGACCGAAGGCAATTGGGCCGGAGCGTTGAACGGCACATCCTGCAAGCAGTGCCACGAAACAATCGGCGACGCGTTCCCGGCTCAGCCCAGCGACGAAGGGGCGTCAGGCTACCCAACGATGGCCAAGTATGGCTCCGCGGCCTGGCTCAAAGACTTCATTCGCAATCCGGGGGCTGCTCGTCATTATGGGGCAAAGAATCAGATGACGGCTTCAACTCCCGAGAAGCTGACCGATACTGACCTCGATTTACTTGTGCGTTGGATGACGGGTGACCACACCGCGTCTAAAGTACCGGATTATCCAAATCAGATGGAAGCCGTGAAGGCGGCCATCAGCAAGTAGCGGTTGACGAACGGCAGCGTTCGCGGAAGTCAGATCCATGATCATTACTCTCGATGGCCCGGCCGGGTCCGGAAAAAGCACGGTCGCAAGACTGCTCGCGGAGCGAATGAGTTATCGCTTTCTGGACACCGGGGCGATGTATCGAGCGGTCGCTCTGGCGGTCTTGAAAGCTGCTGGCGATGAGAATGATCTTGCGGCTGTGACAAAACTGGTTGAAGCCTGCACGATCGAGTTCGACGGTGATCATCTGCTGCTGAATCAGGAAGATGTGACGGCCGAGATTCGTTCGCCGGAAGTCACGGCCGTCTCGTCAATCATTGCGTCCAATCCCGGCGTCCGAAATCGCCTGGTTGAACTGCAGCGTGCAATCGGTCGGCGAGGAAGCATGGTGACGGAAGGCCGTGATCAGGGGACGGTGGTATTCCCTGACGCTGAACACAAGTTCTTCGTCACCGCCAATTTGGAAGCTCGTGCAAGACGACGGCAGCGAGAGTTGGCTCACAAAGGAGTCAACCAGCCGATCACAACCGTCATGGATCAATTGCGTCAACGCGACGAGCGCGACGAGCAACGCGCGCACGCCCCAATGAAACCCGCCGAGAATGCTCTCGTGATTGACACCTCCGACCTGACGATTGCTCAGGTGGTGGAAATGATTGCGAAGAAGGTGTCGGGGTAATTTTTCCGGGGGTTGAAACCACCGGAAACCATCAGATCGCGCTCCGCGAGAAGCCCCATTATGATTTGCCGCAGAGCGGCATTTGATGGTAGCCCGAACTTTCAAGGCCGGGATCGAAACGCCGGGTTTGCAACCCCAACAATCGATTGTGTCGCGGAGCGACAACTGATTGCATATACCACGCACACCACTTGAGACTAACACGCGCAATGGAGAAACACCCATGTCCAACACCTACACATCCCTGCACTCTCACATTGTCTTCAGCACAAACAATCGAGAACCCTGAATCAAACCCGACATCGAACAACGGATTTGGAGATATGTTGGTGGAATTGCGACTACGAATCGGATGAAGCCGATTCAGATCGGCGGGGTCGATGACCATGTTCATCTTCTTTTGGGTGCTCCCGCAACCATGGCCCCCTCCAAAGCCGCACAGTTAATCAAGGGCGGTTCGTCGGCCTGGATCCACACTGAGTTTCCGAATCTGCGTAATTTCGCATGGCAGGATGGCTACGGGGCATTCACCGTCAGCAAATCAGGCCTGTCAGAGGTTAAAAACTACATCCTGAATCAGAGAGAGCATCATCAGCGCAGAACGTTTAAAGAGGAGTTTCTTTCACTGCTGAAACGACACGAAATCGAATACGACGAACGTTACCTCTGGGACTGACACTACACACAGTTGATTCCTGAGCTGTCCATTGACACACACATAACGATCGTTATACAATCTCAACACGCACTAGTGACATCATCGGTGAACGTGAAGGAGGTGAGTGATGGGCCGGATCAAATTTGCTGCGTGTCTGTGCATGCTGATGTGGACCACTGCTCTGGCCGATGAAAAATCGAAATCGGATAGTCTGCATTTGCAGTTTGATCTCATCGATCTGTCCGGAACAATTCACTCGCCGGGGCAAAACGAACGCAGTGTTCCTCACGCGTATGTGTTTCTGTCGACAACCTGCCCGATCGCAAACTCTTATACGCCTGAGCTGAATCGACTGGCGGACGAGTTTAAGGGCCGTGTTGAACTCTTCGGCGTATTGTCCGAGCCGGGTGTCTCACGCCAGGCGGCTCAGAAGCACTTTGCCGAATTCGAATCGCGAATTCCGATACTTTTCGACGCCTCAAATCTGCTGCTAAAGGAACTTAAACCGTCTCATGTGCCGCAGGTGTTCCTGCTGAACACAGACGGAGAAATTGTCTATAAGGGCGCGATTGACAACGCATATGAATCGATCGGACGACGACGCGCCACGGTAGAACATCGTTACCTGAAGACAGCGATCACATCGATTCTGGCCGGTGACCCAGTGGCCGAACCTGAGACGTCGCCTGTTGGATGCATCGTGCCGCCTCTTGATCGCATCACCAAGGAATCATCAATCACCTACTGTCGCGACATCGCGCCACTCATTCAGACTCGCTGCCAGAACTGTCATCGACCACGACAGGTCGCGCCGTTCTCATTGACAACATTTGAAGAGGCGACAAAACATGCGGAGATGCTGGTTGAGGTGACTCAGAAACGCATTATGCCGCCGTGGATGCCCGGCCCGAACTCCGAGCATCGTTTTGTCGGTGAGCGATGGTTGACGGATCACGAACTCAATATGCTCAAAGACTGGGTTGCGGCCGGATGTCCCAAAGGTGATGAAGCCGATTTGCCTCCCGCGCCGAAGTTTGCGGAAGGCTGGCAACTGGGGACTCCGGATCTCATTGTGAAAATGCCCGAACCGTTTACCGTTCGCGCGGATGGCCCGGACCTGTTGCAGAATTTTGTGATTCCTTTGGGAACGGACAGCGATCATTTGGTGGCGGCCGTGGAGTTTCATCCGGGCAATAAACGAGTCGTCCATCATGCCGTGTTATTTCTCGACAGCAAAGGCCAGGCCCGCAAGCTGGACGAAGCAACTCCTGAGCCTGGTTACGTCAACTTCGGCGGCCCCGGCTTTCTCCCCGACGGTGCTCTGGGAGGTTGGTCGGTTGGAAACACAGCGCGGCAACTCCCTAATGACATGGGCCGTTACTTGAAGAAGGGCAGCGATCTGGTCGTCCAGATTCATTATCACCCAACGGGAAAAGAAGAAGTTGATCAGTCCGAAATTGGCTTGTACTTCGTCAAAAAGCCGGTTGAAGAATCATTGAAGGAATCTGCGAAGCTCGTGGGCAGCATCTGGATGGCCAATTACGAAATGGACATTCCAGCGGGAAACGCCAACTATCGTCGTTCGACCGCTTATCGGCTACCCAAAGACAGCATCATGGTTGGCATCGTGCCGCATATGCATCTGCTGGGGAAGTCAATGCAGGTCACCGCCAGACTGCCGGACAAAAGCACCGCCGTATTGATTGACGTTCCGAACTGGAATTACAACTGGCAGGATGAGTACTACTTTGAGCGACCGTTCAAACTGCTGGAGGGTACTGTTCTGATTGTCGAAGCGACATTCGACAATTCTGATCAGAACCCTTCGAATCCGTCGTCGCCGCCGAAGCGAGTTACCTGGGGCGAAGAGACTGACGATGAAATGTTGTTCTGCTTCTTCCTGCTGACAGCGGACAAGACCGAAGATCTGATTCATGTGATCTTCGATAATCTGGCCCATGATCTCAAACAACCACGCAAAGAGATCTCCAATCAGCCATGACTGCTCGCCAGACCAAAACCGCCGAGACCAGAGCCCACCTGTTTGACTGCGCGCTGACTTTGTTTTCGCAGCGAGGATATGCGGCGACCAGTATCCGCGACATCATCCAGGCCGCCGGGGTGACTCAGCCGACCTTGTATTATCACTTCGAGGATAAAGTTGATCTGTTTCGAAAGCTGGTTGAACATTACTACGGCGAGAATCTCCAGCAACTGAAAACAGCCATCGAGACACTGCCGGATTGCCAATCGCGGCTGCTGGCGATGGTGCAAAGCTCCTTTGAATTCTGTATCGCCGATCCGCGAGTTCCCTGCCTTCTGTTTCAGACTTACTATGGTCCTCCGGTAGAAGAGATCAAAGGAATTCTGGACAAACTCACAACCAAACGCTTTCGTCTCGTGACTGAAACCATCCAGAGCGGAATCGAATCCGGCGAGCTGGCTGCTGCTGATCCGGAGTTTCTGGCACTCAGTTTTTGCTGCCTGATGGATCAGCCCATCAACATCTTTTCCCGCAAGAAACGTCCGGGGCAATATCTGACAAGGGAGTTGGCAGCCGCCCTCGTCGGAGTGTTTCTCGGTGGGGTCGCGGCATAATAATTCCGGGGGTTGAACGTTCCTGCTCGTCATGCGTCGCTCCGCGACGCGAACGTTTTTTGTTGCCGCGTTTCCGGGGGTTGAAAACCCCGGCTACCATCGGATCTCGCTCCGCGAGAAACGCGATTGGGATTTACCTCTGTACTGGCCCCCTCGTTGCGATCTTATCGATGTAACGGATTAAACCGATTGTCCGGATTGCGACGACGACACCGAGATTGCCGCTCCGTGTTTACGAAACGCAACACAACGTTGCAGAGCATTCAAATGTGTCATTCCGGACACATTCATTTTCCCAAACCGTCCGCGCGATGACCGGTTGTGACCTAGGCTTTCGTGAGACCTGCGGCTTCGTCGTGCACTGAGGGGATGCGCGCGGAGCCCGGGCCTTGTCTTTAACTTCATCGCTGGAAAGCAAAATACGATTATGTGTGGTATTGCCGGTGTCCTTTACGCGGATTCCAATCGATCGGTCAGCGCAGAACTGCTGACGGAGATGGGGAATGCCATTGCGCATCGCGGACCGGACGGTGAGGGCACTTTTCGAGCTGGCAGCGTCGGCCTTGTTCATCGCCGTCTGGCAATCATCGATCTCGAAGGCGGCCGACAGCCGCTGTCCAACGAAGACGAATCCATCCACGTCGTTTTCAACGGCGAAATCTACAACTATCAGGAACTGCGTCGCGGCCTTGAAGCTCGCGGTCACATCTTCCGCACGAACTCCGACACCGAAGTTCTGGTCCACCTTTACGAAGAGCACGGCGCAGACCTTTGTACTCATCTGCGAGGCATGTTTGCATTTGCCATCTGGGATGCTCGCCGCCGCGAACTGTTACTGGCTCGCGATCATCTGGGACAGAAGCCGTTCTTTATCTATCGAGACAACGAGAAGCTGGTCTTTGGGTCCGAACTGAAGGCCATCCTGGCTCATCCGAATCTGGACCGATCCATCGATCCGGCTGCGATCGAAGACTATCTGACCTTTGGATTTATCCCTGGCCAGCGAAGCATCTTCACCAAAGTGATGAAACTTCAGGCCGGTCATTTCCTGCGTATCGCACCGAGCGAATTTCGAGCGACTGCGAAGCGATATTGGCAGCTTTCGTTTGATCATGAGAACTCTGCATCAGCGGAACAATGGAAGGAACGAGTCGATGCGGCTCTAAAGGAAAGCGTGGCGGCTCATCTGGTCGCCGATGTTCCCGTCGGAGCATTTCTTAGCGGGGGACTCGACAGCAGCGCCATCGTCGCCATGATGTCAGGCCTGCGATCTGATCCCGTGCAGACGTTTTCGATTGGCTTTGACGAAGCAGAATTCAGTGAGCTGCCTCATGCCCGCGAAGTTGCGAAGCATTTCGGCTGCATCCATACAGAAGAGATCGTCACTCCGGAAGCTGTTCGAGACCTCGACGATCTGACGTTTCTTTACGATGAGCCTTTTGCAGATGCCTCCGCGATTCCCACAATGGCGGTTTCGCGTCTAGCAGCGCAACATGTCAAAGTGGTTTTGTCCGGCGACGGCGGAGATGAACTCTTCGGCGGATATTCGCGATATGCCCACGATCTGAAAGAAGCAGAGATCCGTGATCGTATTCCTGCTCTGATTCGATCCCTGGTGCTGCGACCAATGGCGGCCATCTGGCCAAAAGCCGACTGGTTGCCTCGCCCTCTGCGACTCAAGACCGCGATGGAGAATCTCTCCCGCAGTCCGGCCGAAGCTTACGCGAATACGGTATCCACCTGTCGAAGCGCTGTCCGACGAAGTTTGCTGCGTCGCGATTTCTCCGCCACGTTGCGAGACTATCGACCGGAACAATCCATCATCGACGCGTTCGAAGCTGGCCATCGTGATCCGCTGAGCGGAATGTTGGCTGCCGACACAAACGTGCTGTTGCCGGATGATTTCCTGACTAAAGTGGATCGAGCCAGCATGGGCTTCGGGCTGGAAGTCCGCCCGCCGCTGATCGACTGGCAGTTGATGGAACTCGTGGCTTCCATGCCTTCGGAGTTCAAAATTCGCAATGGCTCCAAGAAGTGGATCCTGAAACAGCTCTTCGAATCGCGACTGCCCAAAGATCTCGTCAATCGACGCAAGCAGGGTTTCGAATTGCCCATCGATGCGTGGCTGCGCGGGCCACTGCGAGAACAAGTTCGAGTCCACGTGCTGAATTCAAACAGTCTGCTGGCTCAGTATATCAACGTCGATGCGGCTCGGCTGATGTACGAATCGCACTGCCGTGGCACCGGGCGACATGGCCAGTTGATCTGGAGTCTGCTGGTGCTTGCTCGCTGGCTGGATGCCTGGGCCAAACCAGAATCGAAACCTGTGCTGAAAGCTCCGGCTCGAAAGCTGGTTCTGCAGACAACATCAAGAACATGATAGATCCCGAAACATCGTCACTGACATTCCTGAATCTCGTTGATTGTCCACGGCATGACTCTGAAATCCTCAACCAGTCCAGTGCAGAACGATCGCCAGACGATCAGCATTCCTGCAATGCTGCGTTCGCGAAAAACCTCTGCGCAGAACGTACCGGTCGTGGCGGGGCTTTGTGTTCCGAAGGGCCGACTGAAGAATCCCAGCAGTGGTCATATTGATGGCTTCACAAGTCTGATGAATGCTCAGTTCGAAGTCCTGAATCGCTGGAACGATGGCAGCGTTCGCTGGTTGCTGACCAGTTTCCTTGCTCCGGACGTCAGCGGCATCGCAAGATCTCTGAATGTCGTTGCCTGCGAAGATGCGAACAAAGATAGCTCGCATCGAATCGCGGTCGAACCGTCTGGAACGATCATCGCGGTGAAGTTCATTGCCGGCGAAATTCGTCTGCAAATGCGAGATCTCAACAGTGATCCGCCTGCGGAGCGAACAATCCGATTGCTGCCACGCCTTGGCGGTGCCTGCGGCGACGAACTGGCTTTGCAACTGGACGATATTCGTACAGAAGTCAGCGGACCAGTGCGGCAGGTGTTCGTCGTTTCTCTGCGACTTCAGACTTTACCGTCGGTCACCTTGCAGATTCGTTTGACGCAGTGGATGACTGCCGGCCTGCTGCAGGTCGAGACCCGAATCCGGAATACTCGCCGAGCAGCCCACAAGGGCGGCCTTTGGGATCTGGGTGATACTTGTTCATTCCTGTTTCGCAGTCTCGAATTGTCTCTCCACAGTGATGAAGTTCCAGCCAACGCGAGAACTCATTGGAAAGCTCGCCGAGACAGCGAAGTCCGAACCACGATGTCGGAAGTCTTTATTCGACAGTTCGGCAGTGGGGAGAAGCACTGGAGCAGCACGAATCATCTGTTGGCCGACGAAACCAACGCGGTGCTCTCTCGCGGGTTCGAAGCAAGCTGTGAAGCCGGAGTCCTGCGTGGATATCAGGCCGAACCGACATTGATAGTTGAAGGTGATGGTTCGACGCTGGCCGTTGCTGTGCCGGAATTCTGGCAGCAGTTTCCCGGCAGTGTTGCCGCCGCGATGGGAAGCGTGGACGTCGGACTGTTTCCAGTCCTGCCCGAAGTCACTCACGAACTTCAGGGAGGAGAACAGAAAACTCGTTCGTTCTGGATATCGACTCAGAAGAGTAACGCCGACGTTAATCATCTCGACTGGGCCTTTGATGCCCCTCGGTTACTGCAGTCTCCGACATCGATTCGAACGACGCACGCGATTTCATGGTTCTCGGGCGAAGTGCTTACATCCGAGCCGCAAACTCAGCGAACTCTGAACTCAGATTTATCGTCTGCCACTGTGGTTTGTCGTTTTGCAAACTATCTCCGTACGGCAACATCGGGAAAATTCAGCCTTGACGCTCGACGGGCTTCGATTGACGAATATGGCTGGCGGAACTTTGGCGATGTCCCGGCCGATCATGAGCAGACTCATTATGCCGGCTCGAACACGATTGTCTCCCACTACAACAATCAGTTCGACATGATCTTCGGGGCGACATTACAACTGGCCGCGACCGGAGATCTGAAATGGTTCGACCTGCTTGATCCATTGGCTCGTCATGTCATGGATATCGACATCTACCATACCAATGAAGACCGAGCAGCCTTCAATGGCGGGCTGTTCTGGCATACCGATCATTACGTCGACGCACGATTATGTACTCATCGCACGTATTCGCGACACAATCAGAAGCCGGGCCATGCCTACGGTGGCGGTCCAAGCTGCGAACACAACTACACCACCGGCCTGTTGCACTACTATTTCCTGACCGGCAACGTCGAGGCTCGCGAAAGTGTGTTGTTGCTGGCCGATTGGGTGATCCAGATGGACGATGGTCGCAATACCATCTTCGGTCTGCTGGATGACGGCCCCACTGGCGCAGCATCCGCCACGGTCTTTGAAGATTTCCATGGCCCCGGTCGCGGTGCCGGAAATTCGATCAATGCGTTGCTGGATGCCTGGCTGCTGACATCGTCGGATCGTTATCTCGGCAAGCTGGAAGAGTTGATTCGCCGATGTGTGCATCCTCAACAGAATCCCGATGATCTGCACCTGCTGGATGCGGAAGGACACTGGTCCTACACCGTGTTTCTGAACTCACTGGGACGATATCTGATTGCGAAACGCGATGCAGACGCATTCGATGCCATGTATGCCTATGCCCGTGACGTCATGAAGACTTACGGTCGCTGGATGGCGGTACACGAACGCAGAACTTTGGATCGTCCGGACGAATTGCAGTACCCCACCGAAGCCTGGGCGGCTCAGGATTTCCGCAAGGCTAATGTTCTGCGGATTGCGGCCTCCTGCGAAGACAATGCCGGGCACGCGTTGGCGATGAGAATGAAAGCGGATCAGATCAACGATGCGGCGTGGCGAGATTTCGCCGCGTTTGGAGATGCCTCTTTAACGGCTCGCTGTCTGTCCATCGTCATGACGGAAGGACATCGCGAAGTCTTTCATAGCTACTGCGAACCGAATCTGATCCCGGCTTGTCCGGCTCGCTATGAAGCCACCGAATGGACGATGTTTGTGCCTCAGAAGCAGCGAGTCAAAGCGTTGCTGAAGTCACCAGCTCAACTAATTCGAGCAGCACTCAAGGCCGTGCATCCGAGAAGGCTCCAGAACACTCTGCAGGCGTTACGTCGACAACTCTGATCTTTCGTTTATCCATTTCAATCTCTGACCGGAAACTTTCACCACGACTTTTCAACCATGATTCAGGCCTCCC
>JBIIIF010000378.1:0-5245 GCA_044235005.1 Planctomycetaceae bacterium
GACGTCGCTGGTCTGCGGGACAGCAGGTCGGGATGGGGATGCAGTTCGCCATTCGAACTGGTTGCGTCCTGGTCACAGCGGCCAGTTTGATGACAATCTTCTGGACCTATCCGGCTCGAGCGGACCTGTCAGCCGAAGATCTCTTCACGCTCTCCGACGCTACTGAGAACACGTTGCGGGGTCTGAAGGAAACTCAACGGATCACGATTCAATCGTTCATCAGCCCGGATGTGCCAGGCGATTATGTCGAAACACGACGCCAGCTTCGTGGCTTGCTGCGAGAGTTTGAATTGAGCAGCGGCGGTGCAATTACCTGGCGTGATATTGCTGTTGAGCCATTTAGTGAAGAAGCAGAACAGGCCCGCGCATTGGGCATTGAGCCAGTTCGTTTGCAGTATGAACGTGACGGCAAACGCGAAGAAGCCGAAGTGTTTCTTGGTGCATTCATCCAGAGTTCGACCGATGAGCTGGTGATCCCGTTCTTCGGCAAGGGGCTTCCGATCGAGTACGAGTTGACTCGATCACTGCGAACTGTTTCTCAGGAAGAGCGTCTGACCGTGGGTGTTCTGGTTACCGATGCTCGAGCCACTTCCGAGGGCGAAGGCGGTGGCAAATGGGAGATCGTTCGAGAACTTGAAAAGCAATACAAGGTCATTGCCGTCAATCCTTCTAATCGCATCCTCGTTGATGACGAGAAGGCCGAAGATAAGAAGGAAGGCGAAGGCGCTGCGAATGATGCTGAAGAGAAGAAAGATGATGCGGCCGCTTCTGAGGAAAAGGACAAGAAGGCGGCCGAAGGATTCGATGTTCTATTGGCTGTTATGCCTTCCTCGCTGACACAGCCTCAGATGGACAATCTGGTTGAGTATGTCAAAGCCGGAAAGCCGACGCTGATTTTCGATGACCCGTGTCCGTTCGTCTTCCAGTCTCAGGCTGGTTTGGCAATGGCTCCTAAATTGCCGAAGCCAGGTGGAGGTGGCGGCATGTTTGGTGGTGGTCCTCCTCCCGAACAGAAGGCTGATGGCGGCGAAGCAACCTCTTTGATGAATCTGTTGAACGTCAAGTGGGACAACGGTCAGATTGTTTATGACCGCAATAATCCCCACAACGAATTTGGCACGCTGCCACCGGAGTATGTCTTCGTTTCTCGCACTGGGAACCAGTCTTCTCCGTTTGGTGAAGAGAGCACAGTTTCGAAGAGCCTGCAGGATCTGGTGATGCTGTATCCCGGATCGATCATCGATCGTGCGGGACGTAAGGAGCAGGAATTCATCCCGCTGCTGCGAACAAGTCGTGAGTCCGGTTTGCTGGATTGGGAAGATTACACCGCTCCGTCATTCAATCCGTTTGCTGGTGGGCAGTCCGTTGAGATTAATCCAAATCCTCGTCGTCGTGATGACAACGATTCGCATGTGATCGCCGCACAGATTCGAAATAAGTCGGCTGAGTCGCCGCTGAACGTGATCCTGTGCTCTGATATCGACATGATTACGGACTGGTTTTTCCTTGAACGCAATCGAGGCATGTTGGGCGTTAAGTTTGACAACGTGACATTCGTTCTGAATGCAGTCGATGCTTTGGCGGGTGATGAGACATTCATTCCGTTGCGGTCTCGTCGAGCTAGTCTGCGAACGCTGGAGTTTGTTGAAGATCAGACCAGCTCCATGAGAAAGAACCTGAACAAGGAAGAGAAAGACGCTCAGGATCAGATGGATGCTCAGCTGAAGAAGGCTGAAGAAGAGCTGCGAGCCGAGATCAAGAAGATCGAAGAGAATGCGGAGTTGGATGCTCGCAGCAAAGACGTTCAGATGCGTCAGAAAGAACAGCAGTTGAATCGACAGCTTGAACTTCAGAAGGAGCAACTGGAGCGTCAGTTGAATTCTCGAGTTCGTAAGTCAGGGCTTGAGATGAAGCGCGAAATTCGCCGAGTAGAGAGTACTGTAAAGATCGTGGCCTGCATTATTCCGGCGATCCTGCCGGTCTGTTTTGGAATGTTGTTCCTCGGGCTTCGTAATCTTGCCGAGCAGCAGTCCATTAACCCCAATCGAAGAAAGAGCTGATGCGTTAGCCTGCTGGTGCAGACTTCTCCGGAACAGTCCGGCCTATGCCTGACAACTCGGAGAAGCGTGTTACTGAAGTGCGGTTGATTGTGGCATTGCTCTTTTCATTGTCAGTCTTTTGTGAATCAGGTTTTTCCATGAACGCGACAAGTCGAACTATGGTATTCGTTGGAGTAGCTGCGGTTGCTGCTCTTGCCGCGATGGGTGTTCGATTCGCCAATCAGCCTGCAGCCATTGAGGGATTCTCGGATGTCGGTCAGGAGTTCTTTGCGGACTTCAAAGATCCTCTGAAGGCCATGGAACTCAGTGTCGTGAAGTACGATACCGAGACTCGTGAGCCGCTTTCGTTCTCTGTCAAACAGAACGAAAAAGGCTTCTGGGTCATTCCGTCGCACCATGATTATCCGGCTGAAGCTGCAGAGCGCCTCGCGAAGACGGCCGCGTCTTTGATTGGCATCAAGAAGGTGGCTCTGCAAAGTCGCAGCAAGGACGACTGGGCTCGATATGGTGTTGAGGATCCGGGTGCTGAGGTGGCCGCTGCCGCCGCAGAAGGCGATGAAGAAAAAGATGAGACTCGCGGAACCCGAATTACTCTGCGAGACAACAGCAGTAACTCGCTTGTTGATCTGATCGTCGGCAAGGCGGTCGAAGGTCGTGACAAGCACTTTTACGTTCGTCAGCCGGACAAGAATCCAGTCTTTATTGCGAAGCTGGATGCTGATCTGTCGGCAAAGTTCAGTGATTGGATTGAGCCGGATCTGTTGAAGCTGAATCAGAATGACATCGTCAAGGTGACCGTTGATCAGTATTCCGTCGACGAAGAACAGGGCGCGATTCTGCAGGGTGAAGTTTTCGATTTTCAGAAGGACAAGACCACCAGCAAGTGGAGCATGGCAGGCCTGAATCCGGACATGGAGTCGGTGAAAGAAGCGGCCGTTACGGATATCACCAAAAATCTTGATCAACTTAAGATCGTCGGTGTGCGGCCAAAGCCTGAAGGTCTCAATGCAGACCTGACGGTGTCGCCTGAGGTGGCTCAGAATCCGTTGCTTCGTCAGGTGCTGCAGTCTGATATGCAGCGACAGGGCTTCTATATTGCTCGCGGCGAAAACAATAAGGTGAAGCTTGTCTCCAACGAGGGCGAATTGCTCGCGGGGACAAATAACGGAGTACGCTATACGCTTTACTTTGGTGAGATTGCTCGCGGAACTGCGAAGGACATTGAAACAGGTTTGAACGATAAGAAACCTGCGGAAGGCGAAGCGAAGACTGAAGGTGGCGAAGCCAAGGCTGAGGCTGAAAAGGCTGCCGAAGGTGCTGAGGCGGATGCCGCGAAGCCAGAAGACAAGCCAGAAGATTCGGAATCAGGTCCACGCCGATATCTGCTGGTTAAAGTTGACTATGATGAATCATTGCTGGGGCCGAAGCCGACCGAGCCCGTTGCTCCAGAGAAGCCTGCCATCCTGAATGACGGTGCTGCCCCTGTTCCAGCGGAAGACAAAAAGCCGGAAACGCCAGCGGATGCTCCTAAAGAAGCCGCACCTGCGGAAGAGAAACCAGCGGCTGATGCTGCATCAAAGGAAGAAGCACCAAAAGAAGAAGCGGCTGCACCTGAGAAGGCGGCTGAACCAGCTCCGGAAAAGCCTGCGGATCCGGGTTCTTGTGATGAGCCGGCAGCGGCCGAGCCTGCTGCCGTAGCTGAACCAGCGGCCCCTGCTCAGGAAGCTGTTCCTGCAGCGGAAGCAAAGCCGGCTGAGCCAGCCGCTGCAGCTCCAGCACAGGAAGGTGAGCCTGCTCCGGCTGAGGGCGATAAGCCTGCTGCTGAGACGCCAGCGAATGCAGCTCCTGCGGAAGGTGATGCACCAGCGGCAGCACCAGCTCAGCCGCCTGTTGATCCCAAAGCCGAAGCTCAAAAGCAGTACGAGCAGGCCATGGGTGAATACGAAGCGGCCAAGGCTGGCTTCGAAGGTGCTGTGAAGGCCTGGGAAAGCAAAGCGAAAGAAGGTAAGAAGAAGGCCGACGAACTGTCTGAACGATTTGGTGCCTGGTACTACGTGATCTCCGCTGAGAGCTTTGAAAAGTTCAAGCTGACACGTGATGCTGTTGTGGGGCCGAAAGAAGAACCGAAGCCAGCCGATGGAGCCGGGGCTCCGGGAGCCGGTGGTCCACCAAGTTTCGACCTGCCCGGACTTGGCAATCCTGGCCAATGATAACTAAGGCTCACATAGTGTTGAGCTGAACGCAGCTCCTGGATGAGCAGAGACAGATCCGCCGTTTGGAAACACTCGGCGGATTTTTTTACGCCTTGTGTTTGCCTGGCTGAAACAGGCCGCAAATGTCTGCTTGTTACCGAGATTGCCAAAGTTGGACTCAACCGACTTTGACGGCCGTGACGATTGTAACACTTGGAGGGCCGCGCCCTGCGCGGAGCTTCGGCAGAATCTGCCGAACGACCTGTCACCTTAATCAGCACTGATTTGGGAACTTCCTCGTGTCGACACCAAAACCAACATCTCCCGCCTCGACTGCAACAAGTGTAGCCGCAGCTCAAACTGTTCGCCCCCAGTCCAATACCTCGACCGTAACCGGGATGATGATTGGTTTGGGCGCGACGGTTGTCTTCTACATCGTGGCTCCGCTGGCTGCGAAGCCATTTGCCGGAGGGCCGGAGTTTGTTCAGCGATACTTCTGCGGGCATCCTCTGGAGTATGTCACTTCCGCGATGTTCTTCATCGGGATGGGCATTCTTGCGGCCAAACTGGTTGCTTTGCCTCGTGAACGCCGAGCCATCCGTTCGATTGCCGAATTGGCAACAAAGGGTGGCTGGGCGACCAGGAAATCGTCATCGAATGAAGTCGTCGATTCGATTTCAAGCTGGCAGAAACAGAACCATCTGCTGGGGTTTGCTCGCACTGCTTTGGTGCGACGACTGACCGAAGTTTTGCACTATGTGCGTAATCGTGAAGACGGGAGCGGACTTGAGGATCACCTGAGATATCTGGCTGACCTTGCGTCCGACCGCCTGCTGCAAAGCTACTCGTTGATTCGCACGGTCACCTGGGCCGTCCCGATCATGGGTTTTCTTGGTACCGTCGTCGGGATCACAATGGCCATCGCCAACGTGACGCCCGAGCAATTGGACTCATCACTTCCCGAGGTGACCTCGGGCCTTGCGGTTGCCTTCG
>JBIIIF010000143.1:0-17973 GCA_044235005.1 Planctomycetaceae bacterium
GGTCCGATAAAGGATTCAAGTGCTGGGCTATGTCCACACGACGGCTGGTTCTTTGGCAATTCACTTGAAATCATGATCGAATGCGAATCGATCGACCGATCGAACGCGCAGAATCGGCAGAGTCCATCATGTGAAACGAGCGGGGTTGTCCGGCAGGGTCTTGACAGTAAGTCCTGACAGTCCATAAAGTTGTAACGATTCACTGATTGATTTTGCGTTCTGCTCTTACTCGGGAGAAACCCACTGTGACCAAAAAGGAAATCGTCAAAGCGATTTCGGATGAGTTGGGGTTAACGCAACTGACAACGAAGGAAATCGTCCAGAAGACCTTTGATGCGATTGTGGAAACTCTGGTAGAAGACCGCCGAATTGAATTGAGAAACTTCGGTGTATTCGAGGTCAAGATGCGGGCCGCTCGGAAGGCCAGAAATCCTCGAACTGGTGGACAGGTGGAAGTGCCTGCCAAGTTCGTGGTGACCTTCAAGCCGGGTAAGGAAATGGAAGCGAAAGTCCGCGAACTGGAAGAGCGCGAGGCGGCTCGAAGTCGAGCTGCAGCGGAAGCGGCGAGCAAAGCCAGTGGACTACCACCACTGACTCCTGTTACGCGATATGAGGCGGATGGAAATCTGAATCGAGGATCCGGAGCGATGAACTCTGGTCTCTCCGACGGTTCCAGATAGACACTCTGCCCAAAGAAGGTGTCACTGCTCCGGCCCTCTTGACCGTATTCAGCCATTGCTCCATTGACGCGACTGATTGACGCGACTGATTGGCCGACTGGGATTCGCATTGGATCATGTTTTCAAAGTGAAGGGTCTCGACACTTGTCGATGACTCAGGCTGGTGAACAGGAAACTGATCTGTCTTCCGAATACTGTGGCAACCGCAGGCATTGATCCGGCGGAAAAGCGGGTCCAGGGAAGGACGTTTGCGATGAAGATTCGAACACGACTGATGGCAGGGCTCTTGCTGGCATGCACCGCAATGAATGTGGGTTGTGCATTGCCGATCTGGAGTCCAAATCCAGACATCAGAGCTCGCCAATTGATTTATCAGTCTGAAAGCTTGCGTCATATCCCGGAGATCTGGGAACGCATCTGGGGACTTGAATTGCCCGACCTGGCAACTCCATACCGCGTCCACGGCGGCGTTATCTAACGCTCGTCCGCTCCATCGCGGAAATCGCTCAGGCTGAAGTCACGAGCAGTCGGTATCGCACAGGCGATCCGATTGCTGCGTGAGTTTCGCCGTTTTCCCGCGAAAGAAATCGTGGGCGAAAACCGGAACTCTGCCTTCGCTGTCCGCAGGAAATCGTGGGCATTCTGCCGGTTTTACGCCAAATCACCAGACTGCTCACAGTCTGCCGCTGGAATTTGATCAACTGGAACGCTAAACGAATCCCTGATGCCCGAGAACATTTCGACATCGACACCAATCCGCTGCTGCCATTGGCCTGATTCGAACTGTACCGGGAAATTCGCGTGACCAAAGTGATCCGTTCCTGAATCAGAAAGCATCGCTCACCTGTGTTTGCCTGGATTGTTCGACACTTTGGCCCCGGACTGGGCGCAATTGCTCTGGCAGCGGCCGTTCTGCTGCTCTCCGATCTTCCGAAAGCGGCAAAGAGCGAAAAGACCTTCAAAGTCGCGATGCTGCAGATGGCGTCGCAACCCATCATGGACGATGGGGCCAATGGAGTTATCGCCGGACTCGAAAAATCCGGATTCGCTCAGGGCGGCTCCTTGATCCTGTCGCGATTCAATGCGGAAGGCGACATGGCGACCGCCAACTCCATGGCCACGGAACTTGTCAGCGGGCGATATGATCTGGTGATTACTCTGTCCACATCGTGCTTACAGGCCGTGGGCAATGCCAATCGGCGAGGCACCGTCAGGCACGTCTTTGGACTCGTCTCAGATCCCACAGTCGCTGGCGTGGGCATCGAAAAAGAACCGCTCGCTCATCCGGCTCATATGGTGGGCATTGGAACTCTGCCGCCTGCGGACAAGTCGTTTCAGATTGCTCGTGAGATAAATCCAAAGCTCAAGCGAGTCGGCTGCGTCTGGAATCCCGCGGAAGTCAATTCAGAAATCGCCACCAAGGTCGCTCGCGAAACCTGTAAACAACTCGGTATTGAACTCATCGAAGCCAACGCCGAAAACGCTTCGGCCGTGAAAGAAGCGGTCGCTTCCGTGGTGGCTCGTGATGTCGATGCACTCTGGATCGGCGGCGATGTCACCGTGCTTGCCGCTGTCGATGTGGTGCTGCAGACGGCGCGTCAGGCAAAAATACCGGTCTTCACCTGCATGCCAGGCAACGCGGCCAAGGGCGCGATCTTTGACGTAGGAGCAAACTACTCCGAAGTTGGGCTGCTTGTCGGAGCGATGGCGGCCAAAGTGCTGAACGGCGCAGAGATCAAACAGATTCCCTGGGAGACCGCCATTCCTCCGAAGTTGTTCATCAACTCCAAGGCCGTGAAGGATCTGCGAGATCCCTGGACGATTCCTCAATCGCTGCTTGATCAGGCCGATTCGGTGTTGGGAAAGTAGAGGCGTTCGCCATGCAGATCAAAACTCACAGCGACAAAGATTTTCGAGAACTCCAGGTGTCCGGCCGACTGGATGCAGAATGGGCCGACACACTGCAACAAGCTATCGAAGATGCTCTCCGCGAAGGAGCTCATTCGCTGCTGTTGGACCTGTCAGAGGTCGTGTATATCAGCTCTGCGGGACTCGGCGTGCTTGTAAGTGCTCAGAAGCAGTTCCAGACGATTCGAGGCACCTTCGGGGTGAAAGATTCCGACGGCCCGGTTTCAGAAGTGATTCGTCTCACCGGGCTGTCAAAGTTGTTGCTTTGGAATGCTCAGATCATGAGCACTTCCATTATGGCTCCACCGGGTGCGATTCAGGCGATGAATCGCATGGTGTACGCAAAACATGCGGACTTCACGGTGTACGATCTTGAACCGGACGCCAAAATGGAGTGGAGCGTAATCGGCAATCCTGCTCGTCTTGAAAGTGGGCAGTACGAAGCCGACGATGCTGCTCCGACGGAGATTACAGAAACGACGATGGCGTTGGGGCTCGCCGCGTTCACGGAAGAGTTCACCGATCAGCAAACGTCGTTCGGGGAAATGCTGGCTCTGGCCGGAACAGCGGCGGTTCAGCCCGCAGGTAAAAGTCAGCGAGCGGACTACCAGTCAATTCAGGGCGAATTTCGCCCGCAGCCGGAAATGCTCTACGGCATCAAGATGATCGGCTCGCCATCACACCTGCTGCGTTTCGATATCAATCAGCGAGATCGCTCGGCGGCGTTGACGGATCTCGTCGATGAAGCCATGGAAGCAATGGAGTACGAAGCCGCCAGCGTGGTCTTTCTTGCTGAAACGTCTGGGCTCGTCGGAGCAACGCTGCGACGTTCACTGACCGAACGCGTCGCTGGAGATTCACGTTTCGATCATCCGGAGATTCGTGAATGGCTATCGTTTGCCCCGGAACGCATTCACGCGAATGCCGTCGTGGCGATCGTCGGTGTCGCTCTGCGAGCCACCGCGCAGGATCGCTACAGGAAGCTGCTGCCGTTCGTAAGACCGATGCGGTCCAGCGATGATCTGCTCGGACATTTTCACGCCGCTGTATTTCCATTTCAGCCGTTCAAAAAACGTAAACTCGATCTCAACGAAAGCGTGGGTTCTTTGTTCTCTTCCGGACAATTACAGGCTGTGATGCATTTGCTGAACGATGATCGCCCCATCAGCGGAGCGGGTGACAGTGAGTTCGTGCGAGGAGCCTGCTGGATTAGTCCGCTGGCGAACACGACACCTTCGAATCCAAAGGCAGCGGCGAAGACAAAGGAGTCTGCGAGATGACTCTTCTGATCGGTTCATTGACGATGGGCATGATCCTCGCGCTGCTGGCGTTTGGGGTGCTCATCAGTTTTCGCATTCTGGCATTTCGCGATCTCACTGTGGATGGTTCGATCGCTCTGGGAGGTTCCGTCGCGGCTGCACTCATCGTCAGCGGCGTTTCTCCTCTGGCGGCCACAGCCATCGCCGCCGTCTGCGGTGGAATGGCCGGAGCCATCACAGGCGTCCTGGCGACTCGCTTTCGCATTAACGGCCTGCTGGCCGGTATTCTGGTGATGACGGCTTTGTATTCGGTCAACCTGCGAGTCATGGGCCGCAGTAACATCCCGCTGATGAATCAAAAGACCGTGCTGAGTCCCATCCAGGCGTTGGCGGGGACAGACGACCGGTTGAATCTTGTCCTCTGGACCGCACAAACTCAGGACTTGTATACGCTGATCATGATTGTGTTCGCGACGATTGCCGTGGCCGTCACGCTGACTCTGTATTTTAGAACTCAACTTGGTCTGGCCATGCGAGCCGCCGGTGACAACATCGACATGATCCGCGCGCTCGGAGTTGATGTCGGCTGGATGACAACGCTTGGGCTCGCTCTGGCAAATTCTTTGGTGGCATTGGCAGGAGCGTTGCTCGTCCAATATCAGGGTTTCGCCGATGTGCAGATGGGTATCGGCATGGTGGTCTGGGGTTTTGCGAGCGTTATCATCGGCGAATCGCTTGTGCGAGGTCGCAGCGTGGGCCTGCTGATCGGTGGAGCGATCATGGGATCAGTCCTGTTTCGGCTGCTGGTCGCGATCGCACTCCGCTGGGGTTTAAATCCGAACGATCTCAAGCTGGTCACCGCTCTCTTCGTTCTGGGGGCGTTGGTGCTTCCTGATGTATTAGCCAATTTGAAGTCCCGTAAACTGAATTCTCGTAACGCGGCTTCGAGGTAACCAGCGATGCTGACACTGACTGATATCCGCAAAACTTTTCACGCTGGAACTCCGAACGAAGTACGTGCTCTGCAGGGCGTGAACCTGAAGATTGAGCAAGGTTCGTTCGTTGTTGTGATCGGCACGAACGGCTCCGGCAAGTCCACGCTGCTCAACGCCGTCGCGGGAGCATTCTTTGTAGACGAAGGCCGCATCGAGCTGGCCGGTCACGACGTGACTCGCTGGCCCGAACATCGACGTGCCGTGCATATCGGACGAGTCTTCCAGAATCCGTTTACCGGGACCGCTCCGAATTTGTCCATCGCCGAAAACCTGGCACTTGCCGAACGGCGTGGCCAATTTCGAGGTCTCGGCTGGGCCCTGAAGCGTCGCAGCATGGATGAGCTTCGCGAGAAGGTCAAAGAGATGGGCCTTGGGATGGAAGACCGCCTGAGCAATCAAATCGGCAGCCTCTCCGGCGGCCAGCGTCAGTCACTGACTCTACTGATGGCCGGCCTGCGTCGCCCGGACTTGCTGTTGCTCGACGAACACACCGCAGCCCTGGACCCGAAATCGGCCGATCAGGTGATTCGACTCACGGAAGACATGGTCGCAAAGAACAAACTCACGACAATGATGGTCACCCATTCGATGCAACAAGCGGCATCGCTAGGAGATCGTCTCATCATGATGGTCCGTGGCCAGATCATGTTCGACTTTCAGGGACCCGCGAAGGCGCGGCTGACTCCCGAATCCATCCTCGCCAAATTCGAAGAAGTCCGCCGCCTCGACCGCCTCGACAAAGCCACGGCCGATCAGTTGCGCCGAGTTTATGTTTAGTGCTGGCGGTGCTTCTGTCGAGGGCATCATTGATGGCAGTGGATTCCTGTAGGGTCAGGAGTTTCGGGCACGCAACTGTTGTTGCAGTTGATCGGCCATCGCGTTCAACTGGGTGGCATCGCAGGCGGCAAATTCTTCGGCGGACCAAATACGCTGGCCAAGAAGTTCCTGCAGGAGCGAGATTCGACCGATCTCAACACCGCGTGCTTCACCGCGTGCTTCGCCATCCAGTGCTGCCTGTTCCATCCTCGCCGCTTCATCGCGCTGGAATTTCAGGCGCGCGTTGTAAGCCAACAGTTGTTCGGGGGTTTTGGAGATCATTTCCAGCACTCCGGCAGCTTCGGAAAATTCCTGATCGGGAAACAGGCGGCGGATTTCCGCGGGCGTCAATTTGTCCGCATTCTGAAGAAAATAGGCCCAGCGTTCCGCTGGCGACGCATCATACACATTCTCCACGGTGACCTGAAGATGATTCAACTGCAAAAGGGCCGTCCGGTTGGCTGAAGTCAGCGGCAAAGAAATAAGAGACCAGCTTGGCGAGCGGCCCGGTGTGAACCGGCCGGTAGAAGGGCATACCGGTCGGCTAATGTCAACCGCTGGCCATGAGTTGGTGGGTAGGTTATTTGTTCGCTGGGGCCTAAGGAGTTCGAGCCCCAAACCGGAGGCGAAAGCTCTCCGGCTGATGAACAGAACGTGAAAGATTCTTCCGGCAAACAAACGAACGCGAGCGTTCAGCCGTGGAATCCTCCTCGGCAGAGTGGATCTACCGAAATCACCGACTGCCCCTCGCCATGCCAGACAGCGGGCAGCGGTTGCGTCGAGAGTTCCGACGGCATAGCTTACCGGCTCCACGTTGTGCAAGCAGAGCACACCAGTCGTTGAACCACTTCCTGACGTGATCTCCCATTTGCTCCTGGAGTTGTCGTGACCGTAGCAATTCGATTCCTGACGTCGCTATTTTTCCTGATCGCCGGTTCAATGCCCGCGATGTCTGCCGACCTTGTTTACGAAGGAACAACGGGTGTCGGTCATGGAAAACATCTCGTTTTCATCGCCGGCGATCATGAGTATCGCTCAGAGGAATCGCTGCCGGCTCTCGCACGACTGCTGGCGAAGCATCACGGATTCAAGTGTACTGTCCTGTTCAACATCGATCCGGAATCGGGTGAGATCGTCGCGGGAACGCCATCGAATATTCCTCATATGGAAGCCCTCGATACGGCAGACTTGGCCGTGGTATTCCTGAGGTTTCAGGATCTGCCTGTCGAACAGATGAAGCACTTTGACGCCTACTTAAAACGAGGCGGCCCGATCGTCGGTCTGCGGACTGCGACTCACGGATTCAAGATTCCTGCGGGCAATGAGTTCTCGAAATATTCTTTCGACTCAAAAGTGTCGGGCTATGAACTGGGATTCGGCCATCAGGTTCTCGGCCAAACGTGGGTGGGTCACTACGGTCGGAATCACCAGCAGAGTACTCGCATCACGATCGTGGAGGCCATGAAGTCGCACCCGATTCTGGCTGGCGTCAAAGACGTCTGGGTTCAGGCGGGTGGCTATGTCGGGAAGCCAACCGATGGAGAAGTGCTGACGATGGCTCAACCTCTGAATGGGATGACGCCGGATTCGACTCCGTCAGAGACTCAGCCGCCAATGCCCTCCGAATGGACTCGCTCTTACAAGTCCGAATCCGGTAAGGAAGGTCGAGTCTTCACGTCGCTCTATGGCACACCAGAAGATCTGACGAACGAAGGTTATCGCCGGCTGATCTGTAACGGCATTTTCTGGACGGTCGGTCTGGAAGAAAAAATCACTCCGGACATGAACGTTGCCACGGTGGGACCGTTTAAGCCGAACACCTTTGGCAATCAAACACACGCTCTCGGCATCAAACCCGAAATGTACGCGGGCTTCGAAAGCCCGATCCCGGCGAACAACAACACCAACAACCCAGCCACTAAAGAAAAGGCCAAAGAGGCGGCAAAAGAAACTGCGAAGAACGACAAGGCCGGGACAAACGATAAGAACAAGCCTGAGATGAAGGAAGAAGCAGCCGTCTCGGAGAAACGCCCGGCCAAAGTGCTGGCCACCGGAAAGCCTGCTCGCTTTGTTCGCATCGAACTTCCCGGAGACAAACGCATTCTGACGCTGGCCGAAGTGGAAGTGATCAGCGGCAGCAAGAATATTGCTCCGAACGGAACGGCAACGCAATCGAGCACACACGGCGATGCGACCGCAGCACGAGCAATCGATGGCAATAAGTCGCCCGACTGGAGCAAGCAGGGACAGACTCACACAACCAACGCAGGGACGACGAATCCATGGTGGGAAGTCGATCTGAAAACCTCCGTGAAAGTCGAAAAGGTCAACATCTGGAATCGTGAAGGCTTCGAACAGCGGCTGGAAGGATTCACGATCACGCTGCTCGACGAAGAACGAAAAGAAGTCTTCCGCGCTGAGAATACTGCAGCGCCGGAGGCGATGGTGATTGATGTCGAGAACGAAGGCCGCATGACATGGCTCACGTACGGTGGGAAAGTCGGTGCTCCGGTGCCGCCAACCGGTAAATCAGCCAAAGATAAAGGAACTTCACCTCCGTCCAATGAGCCTGCTCTGGCTGACGTCCCGGCCGATTATCGTGATCCCGCGCCGTTTGCATTTCAGAACGGTGATGTCGTGGCCATCATGGGCAACGGCCTGCCCGATCGCATGCAGCACGACGGCTGGATGGAGACTCTTCTGCAAAGCGAACTCCAGGGCAAGCAAGTCCGCTTCCGAAACATGAGCGTCAGTGGCGACCGCCCTGACTCGTTCCCACGCAGCAGCGGCGCGATGTCGATGACGGAGTACCTGCAATACGTGAAGGCCGATGTCGTCTTCGCTTTCTTCGGGTACAACGAATCATTTGATGGAGTCGAGAAGGCAGCCGACTATCAGAAGAAGCTTGTCGAATTTGTCCGGAAGACACGCGGCTCGAAAGCCAACGGAAAGTCGTTCCCTCGAATCGTCCTGTTCAGCCCGATTGCCCACGAAGACACCGGCAATGCAAACGTTCCCGACGGGAAGGCTCACAACCTGCAGTTAGAAGCCTACACCGCAGCGACAGAAGCCGCGGCCAAAGAGGCGGGCGTGGCGTTCGTGGACCTGTTTCATCCTTCGCTGCTACTCTTCGAAGCCGCCCGTGAGCCGCTCACGATCAATGGCGTTCACCTGACGGCCGAAGGGAATCGCCTTCTGGCGGAAGTCATCGGTTCTGCGTTGCTTGGCAAACCCGTCGCGACGTCGCAAACCATGGAGCCCCTGCGAAGCGCAGTTCTCGACAGTGCCAACCACTGGAACAACCGTTTCCGTGCTCGTGACGGAAACGACGTCTGGGGCGGACGCTCCACGCTGACGTTTACGAACGATCAGAGCAATGCCGAAGTGCTGCAGCATGAACTTAAGATGCTCGATGTCATGACGGCCAATCGAGATGCTCGCGTCTGGGCTGTGGCTCAGGGAAAAGACATTGCGATTGATGACAGCAACGTTCCGAAGCCGATCGCTGTCATTTCCAACGTCGGTGGCGGCAGCAAGAGCTCTAATGCTATGAAAGAAGGCAAGCTTGATTACATCAGCGGAGAAGAAGGCATCAAACACATGGCCGTCGCGGATGGGTTTGAAGTAAGCCTTTTCGCAGACGAAGCTCAGTTTCCTCAGTTGGCGAATCCGGTTCAGATGCAGTTCGACACCAAAGGTCGTTTGTGGGTGGCTGTTTGGCCGACCTATCCAAAATGGGAACCGCTAAAGGAGATGAACGATGCTCTCATCATCGTTCACGACGACAACAACGACGGCAAGGCCGATCGAGTTACCGAGTTCGCGCGCGTGCAGAATCCTCTGGGCTTTGAATTCTGGAACGGTGGCGTCATCGTAACCTGCGCGCCGGAGATTCTGTTCCTCAAGGATACCGATGGTGACGACGTCGCCGATGTGCGGACCATCATACTTCAGGGCGTGGATTCTTCGGATACGCACCATGCGGCCAACAATCTGATCTATGGCCCCGACGGTGCGATTTACTGGCAAAGCGGCGTGTTCATGCAGCACAACCACGAACATCCGTGGGGGTCGTCATTGCAGTCAGGGGCGTCTGCGATGTATCGCTTCGATCCGCGGCGTTTCACAATCTCGATGCATGCGAACAATTCGCCAAACCCTCACGGCACCGCATTCGACTATTGGGGATACCAATACGCGACCGACGGAACGGGCGGGCGAGCGTATCAGGTCCGTCCCGAAGGTCAGGGCTTCGCGATGCACGAACTTCTGACCAAAGAAGTTCGCCCTGTAACCGCCTGCGAAGTCGTCAGTAGTACGCATTTTCCTGAAGCGATGCAGGGAGACTTCCTGATCTGCAACGTGATCGGTTTCCTCGGTATCAAGCACTACCATCTGGAACGCAATGCGGAAAAGGGAACCGTTTGGGGAGAACCCGCCGGGGCTGATCTTACCGTGACCACCATCAACGCCGATGGTTCAACGACGCTGGACAAATCACGTGGACTGATGATGAGCGGTGATAAGAACTTCCGGCCCTCGGATGCGATCTTCGCCCCGGATGGATCGCTCTATATCAGCGACTGGCACAACGCCATTATCGGACACATGCAGCACAACGTACGCGACCCCAATCGCGATCACACTCACGGCCGCGTGTATCGTATGACCGCCAAAGGCCGACCATTGCAGCAGCCCGTTGCGATTGACGGTGAGCCAATTGCAGCATTGCTGGAGAACCTCAAGTCGCCGGTCGATTCGATTCGACACCGCACACGCGTGGAACTCAGCGAACGAGATTCCTCGGAGGTCATCGCTGAGACGAAAAAATGGATGGAGAAACTGGATCCGAACGCTCCGGCGGATGCTCATCATCTGCTGGAAGCTCTTTGGTTGCATCAGCAGCACAACGTCAGAGACTATGAACTGATGGGCGAGCTGTTGAAGTCTCCGGATCCGCATGCTCGCATTGCCGCGAACACAGTCAAGCACTTGTGGTTCAACGTGGAACGCACGATGCGTGGAGGTGTCATTGCCGCGGAAAAGATGGCAGCCGCGGAAAAATCCGGCATCCTGAGCGACACACCCGAACTGACGACCATTCGCATCGGCACCGTCCCCGAACGCATGCTGTACGATGTTACGGAATTGACCGTCAAGCCGGGGAAGAAGGTCAAGCTGACCTTCGCGAACCCCGACTTCATGCCACACAATATTTTGCTCGTGAAGCCAGGCACGGAGAACGACATCGGCCTCAAGGCCATGGCATTGGGAGCCGGTGGATTTTCGGTCAGTTACGTTCCGGAGAGTGCAGATATTCTCTGGTCCAGCAAACTGGTAGATCATGGCAAAGAGCAAGTGATTGAATTCACCGCTCCGACCGAAGAAGGAGCCTATCCTTATATCTGTTCGTTCCCCGGTCACCACCTGCTGATGCGAGGTATCCTGTACGTCACGAACGATCTGGAACAGTTCCTCGCCAAGAATCCGAAGCCCGTTATCAAGACCACCGAATGGACACTTCGAATGCTGCAGGATGATGTCGCTCGCGTCGGTGAGAATCGAAATTTCTTTCAGGGACAACAGCTGTTCGTCAAACTGGCCTGTGCGCAGTGCCACAAGATGACAGGAGCTGACCCGATTCCAGCCGCTCTTCACAACCACGTCAACGCCGGCCATGCACACGGCCCCAGCCTGACCGTCGGGCCGGACCTGGCCGACGTCGTGAAAAAGCACAAAGGCGACGCGAAGGTCCTGCTGCGAGAAATTCTGGAACCATCTCTCAATGTGGAAACCAAGTATCAGAAGTACTTGTTTGAGCTGGAATCCGGCGTTATTGTCGTGGGAAATATCGTCGTGGAAGACGATGATTCTGTCACGGTCCAAACCGGCCCAACCGCCGATCAGCAGCAGAAGCTCGTCAAGAAGGAAATCGAGTCCCGACGTCCGTCCCCCGTCTCCATCATGCCCACAGCGCTGCTGAACACGCTCGACAAAGAGCAAATCCTGGATCTGCTGGCCTACCTGCAAGCGACCGGGAAAGGCGATCATCCAGCGTTCAGGCAACTCAAGAAGTAATTACGCATCATGAGTCTGGTGGGCACTGGAAAACGTTCCGGTGCCTACGTACTCGGACAATCCCGGCCGTGTGCTTGCCCGACAAGGACAGCACGACTCTCGACTGCAGTTCAGCCGATCAGGTGATTTGGCTTACGCAGCACACGGTCTCTGGAAGGACCACACCTTAAGCCAGTGCCCAAATTCGATGCAGCAAATAATAATCAAAATCCACTCCCTGGATTGCTCCCGTCGATTTGCCCCCGAGAATTGAACAGATTGCCGAAATCAACTTCCGGCGCTGCGATACTCCGATGGTGTGACGCCGGTTGCGGAACGGAAAGCGCGAGTGAAGGCGCTGTGATCGCAGAAGCCGCAGGCGTGGGCGATGTTTGAAATGGTTTCGGAACCGTCTCTCAGTAACTGCGAGGCAGCGGCAATGCGCGTCTTGGTGATGAACTGGCTGGTGGTGAGTCCGAAAAGGCGTTTGGTTAATCGAGATAATCGCTGTGGCGTTAAATCCGCCCGCTCAGCCAACACGGCCGGAGTCACATCACTCGACAGATGCTTTTCGAAGTCCTGAAACGCTCGAACCAAACTCGCAGGAATGCCCTGCTGCTCCAGAGGCTGTCGGATGTCTCGGGAGAATCCAATCAGCCCAATTACGCGATTGTCGACGTCACGGACCGGCAGTTTTGTCGTCAGGCACCAGACGGGATCGTGAGGACGATGCCACTGCATCTCAAGATGATCAATCAGCGGCTTGCCTGTCCTGAGCACCTTCGAATCCTGCTCTGACGGAATCTGGCCAAACTCCCCGGGGCAAATCTCATTCGGCCGCTTACCGATTACTTCCGACCGCGACTTTAAGCCATGACGCGCCACGAGCGAATTGTTGACGACCACGTAGCGTCCGTCAGAGTCCTTGATGAAGAATGCGACGTCGAGGCACAAATCGAACAGCTCGGAAAGCAACCCCGAGTCAATCGACCGAAGACTTCCAACGATATGTTTGAACTTAGCAGGTGTCATGAAATTCAAGGGGGAAGAGGATGCTGTTGAACTCGCCACGACCCAGGAAAACAACCAAGGACCAGTCCTGAAACAAGTTCCCTGAATCCCAACCCGACGCGTTAGTTCTGAAGTTGGGCGTTTCCGGACTGAGGAAGATCAAGCGGTCGAAAACACAGGGGATTATCATAACCCGACGCGTGAGCGAGGGGTTTTTCCAAACACTGCGCAAAACGTAAAAGCACAATCCCTCGCTCACGCAGCGGGTTGGGATAGCGGCAAACGCGCAACTTCAAAACGCGTCAGCGAGGGATTTTCCTAAACACTGCGTAAACAGCAAAAGCACAATCCCTCGCTGACGCAGCGGGTTGGGATAGTCGCAAATCCTGCGACTTTATCCGTGAAATCTGTGGTCAGAAAACAGAGTCACATTTTTACCACAGATAGCACAGAGAACACAGATGAATCACAAAGCTCACAGAACGAGTTTTTCGGTGAAGAAGAAAGATCGATGTTTTCGCATTTTGCCCCATGAGGGATAGACAAATTTTATCACTGACCTAACGCTCTCCAGCTCAGAGTGTTGGTTGAAACGTTCACGGCGGAGTCATGTGGTTGATAGGAATGATGGCGAGACTATGCGCAGATTGATGATTCTCTGTTCGTTCGATTCAAGAAGCAACGCGGAAGTGCTGTTAAAATTTTGCCGAGTGTAGTGGCGGCTTCTTGCGGGTCTTGCTTGCCGGGCAGCGGTTTATGTAGGTCCAGCCTGCTGGGCAGCGGTTTGTGTAGGTCCTGCCTGCCGGGCAGGACTTGGCGGCTTGCCGCGACCTGTATGCACCTGATCCCACAAGGCAGCCTGCAAAGTTAAGTATCGTTCGCACAGGGTTCGCCTCGCGGCGAAAGTCCTTTCCGGCAGAAAGGACCTACAAAAACACAGTCCATTTCAAACCAGTTGAGTTTGGCGGATTCCGATGAAGATTGCTCGCATCTTTGCGCACAGAGTTGATTTACCGCTTGTTGAGGGCAGCTATAAGTGGTCCGGCGGAAAGTCGGTCTCGGTGTTCGACAGCACGATCGTTGGTGTGGAAACAGCTTGTGGACTCGTTGGATACGGCGAAGTATGTCCACTCGGGCCATTTTATCTGCCCGCCTATGCCGAAGGAGTCAGAGCCGGCCTCAAAGAACTTGGGCCCCATCTGATCGGCTTTGATCCCAGAGAACTTTCCAAGCTGAATCATCGCATGGATGCAGCCCTGAAAGGACATCCTTATGTGAAGTCGGGGATCGATATGGCCTGTTGGGATTTGCTGGGCAAGGCGACTCATCTGCCGGTCTGTACACTGCTGGGTGGCCGCTTTGGTGAGCAGATTCGTTTGTATCGCGCGATCTCGCAGTTGCCTCCGGATGAAATGGCAGCCAACGTCGCAACCTACCGAGCCCAGGGCTACACGCGATTTCAGCTCAAGGTCGGCGGCGATCCTGATCTCGACATCCAAAGAATTCGTCAGGCTCGTGGAATCCTTCAGCCGTCAGATCGACTGGTGGCTGATGCCAACACCGGCTGGACTCAGCACGAAGCCATGCGAGTCGCGCGTGCCGTCAGTGATCTCGACGTGTATATCGAACAGCCCTGCCTGACCTATGAAGAATGTCTTGCTGTTCGACGACACACGAATAACCCGTTTGTGCTGGATGAGAACATTGATGGTCTCGACGTGCTGCTGCGAGCCAAAGCGGATCTGGCGATGGACGTTGTGAATCTGAAGATCAGTAAACTGGGCGGGCTGACGAAAACGAAACAGGTCCGAGACCTTTGTGTGAGCATGGGAATCGCAATGACCCTCGAAGACAGCTGGGGAGGCGACATAACGACAGCGGCGATCGCTCACCTTGCACACAGCACACCTGAAGAATTTCGTTTCACAAGCACCGACTTCAACAGCTACGTCACGGTCAGCAATGCCAGTGGTGCTCCGCAGCGTCTGAACGGATTCATGCAAGCCTCTCATGCTCCCGGCCTTGGCATCGAACCACGATTCGAGTTACTTGGCCAACGGCTGGTGGATGTCTCCTGAGTCTCTCCGCATGCCGCCCAGCAGCAGGCGCCGGCCTGAGAAAAATCCGGGGCCTGCGGATGGGCGGTAAACGATGAGATTAACAACTTGCCCGGCCTTCGAATTGGTGACTTCATGAACGATCGCACTTCGTCCCCGATACCGTGTCGTCCGGTACTGCTATGTGTTGGGGCCATTCTCTGGTTGTGTCCTGGTGCATCTGACCTACCGGCTCAGGAATCCCGGATAACTGGCTGGCAAGCCACCGCAGAAGCACGGCTGAAGGCAATCTATGACCGTGGGGAATTTCGAGCGAAGCCTTATCGACCAACATGGCTGAACGACAGTTCGGGATTTATTGTCGAGGAAACTGATCCGACCTCCGGAAAGCCAACGCAATGGTTTCACGATGTCACGACCGGTGCTCGTCGTGTCTGGGAATCCGATGGCAAACAGCTTGCTGAGAAAGACTCCGCTGACTCGGTGCATGGCACGCGGCGACTTGAGGCTCGGCGTGACAAGATCGTTGCTGTCGACCAGAACAATCAGCAGGAAACAGTGCTGATCTCCGGTCCGGAAGACAGAGATGTCGAATATCGCAGTGCTGTCTGGAGTCCGGATGGGGCTCGCGTTCTTTTTATTGAAGCCGACTATACCGACGTCAAACAACGATCTGTTCTGGTGCCCGGTGATCCGTCCTACCCCGAAGTTCGGCAACATCGCTTTGCCCGAGTTGGCGGAAGCATCGAGAAGCTGCGGATCGGCGTGGTGGATGCTGACGGAAAGAATCAGCAATGGTTGCCTGTGGAATGCCCGGAAGAAGGAATGTATCTGGGGCAAGTCGAATGGGCGGGCAACTCGAACGAAGTGCTTGTCGAAAGATTCAGCCGGTTTCGTGATCGCCGCGATTTCCTGCTGGTCACGGCCAGCGGCAAGTTCACAACAGTTTACTCGGAAACAAATGACGCGTGGGTCGAAGCCAGTCAGGGCTGGAACTCGGGGCTCGTCTGGCTTCAAGGGGGCAAGGAGTTTGTCGTTATCAGTGAGAAAGACGGCTGGAGGCATGCCCGACGTTATTCTCGTGATGGAAAAGAACTGGCCCTGCTGACTCCCGGTGACTACGACATCATCAATCGCGCGGTCATCGACGAAGAACGGGGCTGGTATTATTTCTACGCTTCGCCCGAAGACGGAACTCAAAAATACCTGTATCGAGTCCCACTCGATGGCTCCGGAAAGATGCAACGACTCTCCCCGGAGAATCAGCCTGGCACGCACAACTATGTGTTTTCTCCTGATGCCAAGTGGGCCGTTCATTCGTATTCCACCCTGAATGTTCCGCCGGTGCATGAATTGATCGAAGTGGAGACGCACCGCGTTGTCAGTCTGCTCGAAGACAATCATGCAATCCAGGAAAGAATGAAGTCCGTTTCCTGCTCGCCTGCGGAGTTCCTCAAGCTTGATATCGGTGATGGTCTGTTCTTCGACGCATGGATGCTGAAGCCTCGCGATTTCGATGCGTCGAAGAAGTATCCGGTCTTTATCTATGTCTACGGTGAGCCTCACGCCCAAACGGTTCTCAACGACTGGGGCGCGGCACAGATTGACTTTCATCGAGTCGTCGCCGAAATGGGATATGTAGTCGTCTCGATCGATAACCGAGGAACTCCGGCTCCCAAAGGTGCGGCATGGCGGCGAGCCATTTTTGGCAGCCTTGGACCGCTTTCCACCGAAGAACAGGAAGCGGGCCTGAAGGCACTGGCGAAGCAATGTTCTTTCATCGATCTCACCCGGGTCGGCATCTGGGGCTGGAGTGGAGGTGGTTCGAATACGCTCAACGCGATGTTCCGCAAGCCGGACTCGTATCATGTCGGAATCGCCGTCGTCCCAAAACCGCAACCTCATCTCTACAACGCATGGTTTCAGGAGATTTTCATGCGAACTCGCGAAGTCAATGCGGAAGGCTATGAACGATCAGCGCCAATCAACTTTGCTGAAGGTCTCAAGGGCAAGCTGCTGATCATGACGGGATCCGGCGAGACCAACACACATATTCAAATCATCGAAGGCCTCGTTGATCGGCTCATCAAGCTGGGAAAACCGTTCGACTACATGGTTTATCCCAATCGAGATCACGGTCTGCGTGAAGGAGATGGAACCGTGGTCCATGTGCGGATGCATATTCTACGGTACTTGCTGCAAAACCTGTCCGCGGGGCCGACGGAACCCTGAAGGCGGATTCAGCCATGCTGAACCCGCCGTGTGTTGTACCGGCCGGCTGACGCCAGGCCGCTCGCCGAATGACGAACGGGATTTGGAAAAAGGGTTTGGCGAGCGGGATGCGTCAGCTTCCCGGTCTGTGTTTCCAGATTGAACGCCGCAGTGTGTTGTACCGGCTGGCTGACGCCAGGCCGCTCGCCGAATGACGAACGAGATTTGAAAAATAGGTTCGGCGAACGGGATTTGGAAAAAGGGTTTGGCGAGCGGGATGCGTCAGCTTCCCGGTCTGTGTTTCCAGATTGAACGCCGCAGTGTGTTGTACCGGCCGGCTGACGCAAGGCCGCTCGCCGAATGGCATAGGGGGCTTATTGGGGAACGATCATTCCATCTTCGTACGTCCACACGAGCAACGGAGATTGCTGCTGGATGATATAGCGGACGGCTGCGATCACCGAATTGTCCGAATCGAGTTTTCGTTTCGATCCGGATTCGGTCCACCGTGACGCCGACGGAGGCTTTCCCCATTGAAGATTCAAAGCTCGGCTTCCGTAGCTCTTGAAATCGCGAAGAATGGTCTCAGGATCTGGATCACTATGAACGTTGACGCCAACGTGAAGATGGCTGTTCATAATGGCAACTCCCAGTAACCGCCAGCGTCGAAAGGAAGCCGTGCAATGGAACTGAGTTAACAGGACTCGGGCTTGCTCCATAGTTAATCGAACGGCATCGCCCTTCATCTGCAGTTTCGACCAGTTGGCCAAAGACACCGAGTGGGGTATGTGATCTTGTCCAGGCTGGTTGTGTTGAATGACAGCTCCGAATTCATCATGCAGTAATCCCGTGGCTCCTCGTTTGTCACCGGGAAGGAACGTGCCGTAAGTCGTCCATGTCAGGAACCAGAACCAGTCGTAATTGAGATCATTGTTGTGTGCCATTAACTATCGCCCGTAAGCCATTCGTTACCATGACA
>JBIIIF010000013.1:0-55371 GCA_044235005.1 Planctomycetaceae bacterium
CTGGCCAACCATGGAACGGATACGACTATGATTCACTCACCGAAGACCTCGCCGACGTTATGGAGTCTTGCCGCGCAAAAGATGCAACGCTGGTTGGTTTTTCGATGGGTGGTGGTGAAGTAGCCCGCTATGTGTCAAACTATGCGAGCCTGAATGTGCGATCAATCGCCCTGGTGTCGTCGATTGTCCCGTACATATTGCAGACCGAAGACAATCCTGAAGGTGTTCCCGCAGAAACCTTTGTCGAAATGTACAACGCCCTCAGAAATGACCTCGCTGCTTTCTTCGCATCTTTCTCCAAAGACTTCTTCGGTGTCGGGATTGTATCGAAGCCAGTCAGCCCGGAACTCCTTGAGTGGACTCGTTCCATCGGCATGCCGAACAAAACCGTCCCCAATCTCGAATTGATCGATAAGCGAATGAAACGCCCCGAGGAAGATCGCAGCCTCGCGCGGATTACGCTGCTGTCGAAGTTGATGGATAGTGCCGTGGAGATACCCGGACTGAAAACTCGCATCGGCCTTGATGCGGTGTTGGGATTAATCCCGGGAGTGGGCGATATCGCGTCGTCGTTTGTTTCTTTCTACGTTCTCCAGGTCGCCAATCGCCGCGGCGCTTCGCGCCTCACTCTTCTGCACATGACCTTTAACATTCTCTGCGACTGGATCATTGGCTCCGTTCCACTGGCAGGCGACGTTTTTGATATCTTCTGGAAATCCAATCAGAGGAATGTGAAGCTTCTGCTACAGGATGAAGGTGCTGCCGTCGGTGTGCATCGCAGCAAAACCGGGGACAAACTTTTCATCGCCGGGCTGATCGTCACGCTGTTAGCGGTTCTTGCTGGCAGCTTGTTCGTCACACTCTTCCTTTTTTCGCGGCTCACACGTTGGTTTCTGACGGTATAGCCCCGAGCAGTCGCGGTCGGCGACAAGATTTATCGGACGGTTCCGTGCAGTGAATTGGGTCAGCGTTTCTCTGACCATGACGGATTGAATTTGCCAAGACCTTCCTGATGCCGGTGGAGAGCGTCCAAGACTGGTTCACCGACTCCAGAAGCCCAGATACGCCGTCAACACCAGACCAATCAAGGCGAGGAGCAGAGTCACAACAACGCCAAAGAAACTGACTGACACCGTGTACGGTTTGCCCTGAATATATCGGCGCATATTGAGAACGTGTGAAGCGGCCGCCACAACGTTGACGACGACTCCGAGAACAACCAGTGATCCGCCAATCCATAGTGAGAATCCCGTCCCTGGTCTGATCGTGGCGCCCTCGATCTGAGCAAGCTCGCGCAAGAACAAGCCGAACTTAGCAACAACGAAGCCGAAGCCCGTCATCGCCAGACTCGTTCGAGTCCACGCCAGCAGCGTTCGCTCCGCCGCCATTGCAACTCGTGGGTCCTGAAGTTGATTGGGTTCCATCGTGCGGCTTCCTTGTTCTCATTGTTTCGTGCAGCCTCGCCGTTCTGAACAGAGTTTTCCAGTGGCATGCCTGAAGTGTCGGCTTTCGTCACGCGAAAGCAAGTGCTGTCGCGAAGCCAAGGCGGACACTCATTGGCACGTCGCCTCAAAAGCCGAGCCATCAGCGATGGAGCGTGCGTGGCCAACAACAGAGGAACAATTCAGGAGCAGCCAGTCGCCGCACTCACAATGGAATGTGCCACGGATGCCATGTCGTCCACTCCGGAGCGGTCTAGTTTAGTGGATGAAAGTCATCCAGAGCCACAACAACTCAGTTTCCCAGGCCCGCAAGTGCAGACAGAACCAATGATTGGTCCTGCCCGCGTGGTGTTGCAGTCGATTAAGTCTGTCTTCACTTCAATAAGGTAACTTATCGACGAACCTCAGTGAGAAGCGGTGAGGCAATAAACGCTTTCAGCAGGTACTTTTTTGCCGAGTTGTTGCGCCATGTCGCGTCATGATCTGTTGAGCTTCCGCACATCGATCTGACGTGACGGTAACGACGGATCGTCCGGCTGACACTTCGCCCTCGTAGTACGTCGCATCTTCATCGGAGAGTCCCCAGCCGGTCAGTGCTCCGACGAGGCCCGCCACTGCCGCGCCACCTGCGGCATTGGACGCCAGCACGCCAAGGGTTCCAGCAAAGAGGGCTGGACCGATAACGGGCACAACTCCGGCGAGAACTCCTGCACCGACGAGGGCTCCAACTCCAAGACCCGCCACGGCCCCTGTGACAGCGCCGCCGGTGGCGGCCTCCGACTCATCGCTGTCGTCGATCGCTGCTCCGCCCTGACGGACCCGCACCTTCTTTGCATCTCGAGAGTCACGGTGAATCAGGCCGATTTCGCTTTCTGTGAAACCTGATCTCCGCAATTCGGTGACTGCGGCTTCCGCGGCTACCGTTGACGAGAAAACGCCTACGTTTGTCTGACATGTAGCAATGCTCATTGTTTACTCCTGTTCTGAAACTTCCTTCACATGCAGAAGAAAAACTCTTCTCATGCTCTGTCTCTGGATAGTCGCAAATAGCGAGCCGAGATGTTGATGATCTCAACCTGAATGAAAAATTCGCCGTCACTGGTCCGCTTCAGCGTCCCGAATCTGAAGTCCCCAGTCAGAGTCATCGAAGAGTTGAAGTCGCTCTTCCGTTGAATTGACGAGGCCCGATCACAAAAGGGCCCAGAGGATCCTCATGTTAAGGCAACCCCCGGCGAAACGAGCGATCATCGTTCGGCCTGGCTGCTTTAGAGTCGGGCGTGGCGAGGCAACGACTTTCTAATCGCGGAAACCCTGGCTTTATCGAGCCATTTTGCCCTAAGCGAGACTGGCATGCGTTGTGCTTTATGCTCAGTCGTGGAATCAGAAGTCATGAAAGTTCATGTCGTCCACAATCGAGAAAGCATTCAGGAGTAAGAACATGTTGAGCTACGCAGTGACCTTTTTCATTATCGCGTTGATTGCTGGTGCGCTGGGATTCGGACTGGTGGGCGGCATGGCGTATGGGGCCGCAAAGATCTTCTTCTTCGTGTTTCTTGTCCTTGCCGTCCTGTCACTGCTCAGCGGTCGCCGGATCAATACGAACTGATGCCGTCGGTAACGTCGCAGACATCCACGGTCACTTCAAATCAAACAATCATTGTTCCATCGTCTTCCAGAGGAGACTTCAAATGAAAAAATCACTATTGGTCCCAGCGGTTACTGTGTTGGGAATCTGCATCGGATGCAACACAGGCGCTGACGATGTCAACAAAGCGGAAACAGAATACAAACAGGCGCAGCGCGATGGCGACCAGATGGTCGCAGACGCTCGTCGGGAGGGAATCGAAGAGACTCACGAGACTCGAAAAGTCGTACTCGACGATATCAATGCTGAAAAAGCGGACGTCATGGAAGCCGAGAAGGATGTTAATTCCACGGTTGCTGAAGAGCGCGCGGATGTCGACGAAGCAGTCCGCGAAGGCAATCAGGACATTCTTGACGCAGAAGCCGTAAAGCAGAAGAAACTGGCAGAAGCGAAAATAGCGGCTGCTGACAATGTGGCCGATGCCAAGCGAGATCTGGAGACGACAAAACGTAAGGCTGTCGAGGACAGTCGAAAGCGGATTATTGAATGCGAAGATGTTGTAAAAAATGAGCAGAGGAAGTTGACCGACGCGAAAGCTGAAGTCGCCGCCGCTGAAACTCGACTCAAGGGTGCAACGGACGAAGACCGGGCCGATCTGCAGCGGAAGCTGGAAGAAGCCCAACAGCGTCAGCAGAAGAAAAACACTGACGTTGCTGAAGCGAACGCGGCGCTCGCAAAGGAGAACGCTACCCTGAAGGCAATGGAAGCGAAAGTGAATTGAGGCGCAGTCGTTATCGGGAACTCAGTTTCCTCAGCCTGCTGCAATGAACCATTAACCTCGCCACACCATGGCGAGGTTTTTTTACTCCCAACATCACGCTGGGTGTTGCCGTGTTGATTACCTTGAGCATCGTGATCTGACCTGTCGCTGACCAGATCTGCCGCTGACGGAAAAAACTCTCACCTCTGCCACGCCTGTCGTACGCGGGCCGACGGGACGCACCACTCTAACGCAGTGGATCAGTGGATGTCTCAGGCTTCGTCAGCTCTACCGAGCGAAGCGCTGCAATTCGTTCGAACAGCGACTGGAGCAATGCGATATCGACCGGCTTAACCATATGCTCGTCGAAACCTGCTTCAGTCGCTCTGTCTCGATCGGACGATTGGCCGAACCCTGTGAGTGCCACAAGGTAGACCTGAGAGCATTCCGGGCGTTGGCGAATTCGTTGAGCTAACTCATAACCCGTCATGCCGGGCATTGCGATATCTGAAAACACAACGTCAGGGGTAAACGTATCGAGCTTCAGTAGTGCCAACGGTCCGTTTTCGGCGAACTCCACGACATGTCCCAGTTTTTCCAGGAGTCGCGTTGTGATCACTCGCAGAGCCCGCATATCTTCAACGATCAGAATTCTGAACGATCTTGCTGGCAGGTCCGGAAGCATCACGGCAGGGATCGTTATCGTGGACTTCAGATTGGCGACGGCCGGGAGTCGAACTGTAAAAGTACTCCCCATGCCAAGTCCGTCACTTTGCGCGACAACTGTCCCGTCGTGCAATTCCACCAGCGTCTTTACCAGAGTGAGTCCAATTCCCAGCCCCGCACTGCCTCGTTCAAGTGTATCATCAGCCTGAGAAAACATGTCGAAAATGCTCAGGAGTCCCTGAGGAGCGATCCCGATTCCGTTATCCCGCACGCTGATCACAGCCATCTCGTTCTCTTCGGCGACGGTAAGTTCAATTCGCGAACCGGCATCGCTGTACTTGGCGGAATTGTTCAGCAGGTTGGAGATCACCTGAGTCAGCCTGGATGGATCACCGTTCACGCGAACTTCATCACTGCCGGGAAGATTGACAATCAGTTGTTGACCATTCTCTGCAATAAACGTGGACGAGGCTTCAACGGCAGCATCGATGATGGCTCGCAAATCAACAACTTCTCTGCGAAGTGAAATCTTACCTCGTCCGATTCGTGAAACATCCAGCAGGTCATCAATCAGACGCACCAGTTGTTCGACCTGTCGCGCCATCATCTGCCGAAGTTCATCGATCTCCGGATCGATCCTGAGCATTCCCATGAGCTGCACTGCGTTTTTAATAGGAGCCAGCGGATTACGGAGTTCATGAGCCAAAGTCGCCAGGAACTCATTCTTGCGACCGTCCATTTCTGCCAACTGCGTCGCTAATGCGGACAGATCGTCCTGTGATTTCTTCGCTGATGTCAGGTCCCGCATGACCTTGCAGTAACCAATCAGTCGATTTTCCTGATCGCGAATCGAAGTGGTTATTCCGGACGCCCGGAATTCGATGCCGCCCTTCCGCATCATCCAGCGATCATCGCTTGCGCTTTGATCCAGAGCAGCCAGCGAGAACTCAATCTCCGGAATCCCGGCCGCCTGCGCGTCCGGAGTAAAAATCAGAGTCAGCATGTCATGGCCGATAAACTCCTGCTCTTCGAATCCAAGGACCTGCTTGACTCCCTTGTTCCAGCTCGTTGCTCTGCACTCGACATCCATCGTGAAGATGGCGTAGTCCTTGATCTGTTCGAGAAACCATCCCATATGCTGTTCCTGCCGTCGATTCTTTTCCTCCAGAACGCGTTCTTCCGTCACGTCGGAGATCACGAGCAACAGCGCCTCTTTGCGATGACTGCCTGCGGCGAACTTGTTGGTCGTCAATCGGAGGAACTTATGGCCGATATGATTTCCTCGCTTTTCAATCTCGATAAAGTTCCCACTGCTTGATTTATCAAACGTGCCTTCCAGTAAATCATGAACGGCCACCAGATCCCACTGCCCTTCTTCGATCTGATAAATGGACCGCCCCAGAATTCGGTCGTCCGTGAGCTGAAACGCGGTCGAGAAGGCGCGGTTAACATGCAGCACCTGCATATCTCCGTCCAGCACTACGACAAGTTCGCCCAGAGTATCCACGATGCTGCGAGTGAACTCGGCTGCTTCGTGAAGGCGAAGTTCTTCATTGCGTCGCTCCGTCACATCTCGAAACACAAGAACCGCGCCCGTAATGCGATGCTGTGCGTCGCGGATCGGTGAGGCACTATCATCGATCGGAATCACCGATCCGGACCGTGAAATCAAGAGCGTGTGGTTCACAAGCCCGACAATCGACCCTTCGCGAATGGCCCTCACTGCGGGATTCTCCACAGTGACTTTTGTCTCTTCGGTGACGATGTTGAACACCTTCGCGATCGCCTGCCCACGAGCTTCAATCTCCGACCAGCCGGTCAGCCTTTCGGAGACAGGATTCAGATAGGTGACATTGAGGTTCTGATCACAAACGATAACCCCGTCGCCAATGCCGGCGAACGCGACCTGCAGACGCTCACGTTCGACAAACAGAAGAGCTGTCGCAGCATCCATTTTCCTGCGACTGTCCTGTCTGGCTCGGAATAATGCCCCCACCAGACTCAATCCGATAGTCGTTGAGATCAGGGTCGTCAGCATCGCCGTCAACCGAGCTGTATCATCAGCGACTGCGTAGTCTCGCAGGTTCGCTTCTGCATCTCTGTTGGCGGATCCGGGGCCGTGGCTTTCATCCACTTTCGCCATGGCCTGCCTGATGGCATCAGAACTGTCATGAAGACGCTGAATGCTCTGAAACATGAGAGCTCCGCAAACGATCAGAACGCAAATCACCGCTGCTGGCAGCAGGGCGTCTCGCCCCTGGTGATTCCAATGCGGAGTTGCTCGTCGATGCGTTGCGGTCAAATCAATCCTCAACAATCCAGTTTGCCGAAAAAGAATTTACATGGAACGAGACTACTCAGCGTGAACTGGATGAGCCACTTTCCATATTTCAAGCACCAGCGACAAACGGCGAAGCTGTTCTGTCAACGGTGGAATCGATGCCGACGCTTCATCAAGGTTCTCCTCCATGCAGGCCGATTCAGCGAAGGCGGCGGCCTGGGTGGCGGCTTCGGCTTCAATATTGCAACAGAGACTCTTCAGACTGTGCGCCAGCCGACATGCCTCGGGCGCGTCCCCGGCATCGATTCGCAGCTTCAGGTCGCGGAGCAGTAACTGAGAGTCCTCGAGGAAATAATCGACCATACAGCAAAGCAGGTCGCAGTCTGAGCCCATTCGGCGTAACGCGACGGATGGGTTCCAGAGTTCGCCAGATTCGATCGATTCGGACATTTTACTCCGCCTGAAATCAGTAACCAAAGACACCCGAATCATGCGATTCGTGTTTCAGATCGCCGCCAGTGAAAGGACGGCCACACATTACTGAGTGGTTTTTGTCTTGTGGCGAAGCACTTGCTGAGGCACATCCCATACCGCAGGTTCCGGCGTTTTTCGAAGTGTCTTGAGTGTTTTCATTTAACTGTGAGCCGCACACGAGGATGAACTTGACGAATGACGCCCTGTGGCTTGCAGTGACGCCGTGAGACCATGCGGCTTATTGTGACACAGTGAAACCCGAAGAATACGGGCAGACGGCCGTTAATCAGAGGGTGTTGCTATCCCGGGAGTCGAGTGTCTTTGATGCCTCAGCGGGCAGTCTGGTCGCTCAACAACCATCTGATCCGGACGGAAGACAAATTGTCGATCGATCGTTCAGCCCCCTTGTTTGCTCGACCCCGGCTGCCACCATTCGTGAAATCCGAAGCAACCGACATCAACAGCGACCACCACGATCATTCCTCAATCGAGACAACTGTCCCAAGTGAAATCTGGAACAGGTTGACGCGATCCCGAATTTTTCCGCGTGTGATCCCCAGCAATTCGGAAGCCTTCGTTTGGTTCCCTTCTGTGGCCTGGAGCACTCGAGTTATCAAATATCGCTCCATTTGCTCTAACGTCTCCGCATAGAGATTTCGCGATTCCGCTGAAAGACGTCGATTCACAAATGGGGCAAGATCTGATGGAACACCAGTCGCGTTATCCGCCGACGACTCAGGACTGCGATGCTGCACTGCTAGTCTGAGCTCCAAAGGCAGGAATGAGGGAACGATGACCGGCCCCGTTGCATTCAGCAATGACTGGCGCACGACGCTCTGCATTTCACGGACATTACCCGGCCACGAATACTCTTTCAGCATTTCCAGGGCCTCGGGACAAATGCCTTCGCAATCATGCCGATTCATTTCCTTCGCGCAGATTCTGAGATAGTACTCAAGCAACAACGTCACATCGTCACCGCGTTTGCGCAGTGGCGGCAACGTAATTGTGATCCCGTTCAGCCGATAAAACAGATCTTCACGAAACTCACCATCAGCCACCATCTGGTCCAGATCAAGATTCGTGGCTGTCACAACTCGAACATCCGTCTTGATGGTTTTATTCCCGCCCACTCGTTCGAATTCCTGCTGTTGCAGGAGACGAAGTACTTTCCCCTGAACCAGCGGTGACATATCTCCGATTTCGTCGAGAAAGATGGTTCCCCCGTTACAAGCTTCAAACTTTCCGATACGTTGCCTGTCGGCCCCTGTGAACGAGCCTTTCTCGTGTCCAAACAATTCACTCTCCAGCAACGCATCCGGCAAAGCGGCGCAGTTGATTGCGAGAAAGCATTCACCCGAGCGAGCGCTATTCTGATAAATGGCCCGAGCAACAAGCTCCTTGCCCGTGCCGCTTTCTCCTCGAATCAGCACAGGCACATTCTGCGCGGCGACTCGCCCGATTGATTTGAAAACTTCCAGCATCGCGGGACTTCGGCCGACGAATGATTCCGTATTCGGGAACTCTTCATCACTCATGTGCAGTGCAACGGGCGTATTCATCATGCGCCGCGTGGCAATTGCTTTCTCAACCAGTTCACTCAGTGAAGGTAGATCAAGTGGCTTGGTGACGTAGTCATATCCTCCCAGTTGCATGGCTCTGATCGCCGTGGAACTGTCACTTCCCGCCGTAATGAAGATGATTGGCAACCTGCGATCAATGTCACGAATCTGCTGAAAGACTTCCAGACCGGATGTTCCTGGCAACACAATATCCAGCAGCACGACGTCGGGGGATTCGCTGCGAATTGCGCGCAGTCCCTCTTCGGGTGTGGCAGCCGTTGTTACCACCAGATCAATCTTCTGCAGCGACCTGCGAATCATTTCACATACGCTTCGGTCGTCATCAATCACTACGACATTCGACATAAGGGTTCCAAGATGTTCTGGCAGAGAAATCCACTTTTCAACGCAGAACTCGGCCGCTGCGACCCCGGTTTAGTCAACTCGCAGCTACACCACGGTCCCAAACAACGCCCCGACGGCGGCGGTCAACGCCATCGCGATGGCTCCCCAGAAGGTGACTCGCCAGATGCTGCGAGGAACGTTTGCACCGCCTGCAATCGCTGCCAATCCGCCAAGGATTGCAAGGAACGCCAGTGACGTGACTGTGACGACGGGAATCAGCGACGTCGCGGAGGCGATCAGGATCGTCACTAACGGCAATGCCGCTCCGACAGCAAAGGCCCCCGCAGAGGCCAGCGATGCCTGAACCGGTCTCGCGCTGAAGGTCTCAGAAATGCCCAGTTCATCCCGAGCATGGGCACCGAAGGCATCATGAGAAGTCAATTGTTCGGCGACCTGTTTCGCCAAAGCAGGGTCGAGTCCTCGTTTGATGTAAATACTGGTCAGCTCGTGCAGCTCGTTTGCCTGATCAGTGACCAGTTCTTTACGTTCTCGCGAGAGATCGGCCTGTTCTGTATCCGATTGTGAACTGACGGAGACATACTCACCTGCGGCCATGGACATGGCTCCCGCAACCAGTCCAGCAACTCCCGCCACGAGGATGTCATGATTCGAAGCATGGGCTGCAGCAACTCCCAGCACAAGACTGGCTGTGGATACGATTCCATCGTTCGCCCCCAGCACAGCAGCTCGCAGCCAGCCAATTCGGTCCGTACGATGTTGTTCAGAATGACGCATAGAGATCTCGGATTGATTGAGAGTGACAGGACAGTCGGTGATCGAATCAGGCGGAGGCTGCGCAAATTCATCGGATTACCCCACGGGGAAAGGCCGGGGACGGGAAATCCGGCTGATCGACCATGTGGCCAACTCAGTGAGAGCCAATGCATTATGAAGTTCACGAAAAAAGCCGACGCAGCGAAATGCCCTCAGGCGTTTCTCCACGTCGGCTTACTTATCAACAAACACGCTGGCGAAGCCAACCTGTCATTCGATATGTCATCCGGGATTTTTTACACCGAGGCGTCCTGCGAATACTTCGCCACATTAACCGCCTATGCTGACATATGTTACCGTCTTTTAAACATTAGACAATGCAGGCGTTTATGTTTAGCTCCGCTGGGTGCGATCAGCATTGCAGGCCGACCTTCCTGATAAACTTGCCAGTACGCGAAACCGTCAACTGTTTTCCAACAGCCATTGCACGGCTGCAGAGGTCAGTTCGCCAGCGTTCTTCAGATTTAATTTACGCTTGATGTTTTCACGATGAGTATCGATCGTGTGAGTACTGATAAACAAACGCTCGGCAATTGCGCTGGAACGCAGGCATTGGCCAATCATCCGAAAGATCTCCAGCTCGCGGTCGGTCAGCAGCTCCATCGGCGTCTTTCCATTAACAGCTTCGCCCAGCGACTGACTAATCAATCGTTGTGCGAAATCGTCACTGATGTACCGTTTGCCATCCAGAATAGCGCGAATGGCCTCCAGCAATTTGCCGTTGGATTCCTGCTTATTCACATAGCCCATCGCCCCTGCGCGGAGCGCTCGTTCGCCATAAACAGACTCCTTATACCCGGAGAGTACCAGCATTCTGACACTCGGATGCGCGGCTTTGACTCGTTTGATAACTTCGAGGCCATTGCCGGAGTCCAGCGAGATATCAACGATCAGGAGATCCGGAACGAGTTCTGCGACACGTGTCACGGCCTCATCCTCAGTGGCCGCTTCGCCGCAGACGGTGAGGTCCGGCTGAGCAGAAATCCGAACAGTCAATCCTTCTCGAACGATGGGATGATCATCCACGATCATGATTCTGGCGGGTGCCTGACTATTCTTCATGGTCAACCTTCTCCGCGAGCACGAACCACACATGTGACTGACGTTCCGCCGTTGTTACGCCGAGTCACTCGAAGTTTTCCGCCAATGATGCCGGCACGATAGTCCATGATTTTGAGTCCGAATCCAGCGGGCCTGCTGGAAACTCCGGAGGTCGCATTCTCTGAGGCAATGCCGACACCATTGTCGATCACCTCCAGCGTAATTTTATCTTCTCGGGATGAAAGAGTAATCAGAATCTGGTCCGCCCGGCTGTGTCGGACGGCATTGTTGACAGCTTCCTGAGCGATTCGATAAAGATGTGTGGCCGTCGAATTGTCAGCCACGACCACCGGCGTGGGATTGTTAAAGCGACAACGCAGCTTCTGCTCGACATCGGTCGAATTTGCCAATTCTGCAAGTGCGGATGTCAGCCCTTCGACCTCAATCTGCATCGGCATAACGCCATGAGAAAGTTGCTGCACGTGACGGTGGGCTTCGACGATTCCCTGTGACAACCGTGTGGCTGTTTGACGAAGCCGCTGCAGATCCGCTTCCTTCAGCGACCAGCTCTGAACATTATCCGGAGAATTCTCCGGTGCCTCATGCAGCATATCCACCAGCGTACAGGCGAAGAGCGAGAGTCCTGTCAGTTCCTGGCCGGTGCCGTCATGCAATTCCTGGCCGATCCGACGTTGCTCATCATCAGCAATTTCCAGAACCTGCTTCTGAAGTTGTTTGCGTGGCGTAATGTCTCGCATAATTCCGGTAAAGAGACCAAGGTGGTCGACTCGACTGACGGCGAGGTCAATCTCGAGGGTCGTTCCGTCCTTCCGCAGGCCTTTAACTTCTCGACCAATGCCAATCATGCGAGCTTCGTCGGTCTCCACGTAACGAGCGATGTACCCATCATGGTCTTCTCGGTCTGGTGAATGCATCAGCAGATTGATGTTCTGCCCCAGCAGTTCTGTCTCTGAATAGCCGAACATATGCTTCGTCGCGGGATTCACGGTCACGATCAGTCCCTGGTGATTGATGGTGATGATTGCATCTGTTGCAGTGTTCAGAACAGCTTTTTTCGCAGCGTTGATCCCCGCCAGTCGTGAACAGCGCAACTTTGAAAAGCGCCATCGCGGCCGGCATTTCAGAATTCCTTGCTGGCGTTTCGAATTAGTATGACTTTGGCCGACGAAACAGAACGAATTCAACACACTGTCAGTCTTAATGGAGTGTTTATAATGGATCGTATCTTCATCTTATCGATCGCTGCAATCGCCCTCGTTGCAGGATGCGACCAACCTGCGCCGACACCTCCGTCACGCACGGTCACTTCGGATGATGTTCGGCGTGATGCCGGCAATGCGGTCGATACTGCAGCCGAGTTTGCAAAACAGACAAAGGATGAATACCAGTCGAAACTTGATTCTCGACTCGCAGAACTGGACGAAGAGATCGTCACGCTTCGTGAGAAGGGGAGTCAACTCAAAGACGATGCAAAAGTTCGCTGGGAAATAAAGCAGGCTGAACTGGAGACGAAGCGGGAAGCGGCTCGCATGAAGCTGGCAGAAGTCAAAGCGTCCAGTGCAGAAGCGTGGAAAGATCTGCAAAAGGGTGCTCAGTCAGCGTGGGATGAACTCGACAAAGCCTTCCAAGAGGCCTCGAGCGAGTTCTAAAGAATCACAGTCCACTGAAGCCTCGGTGCAAAGTGTTCGGGCGTTCGCGGGTTTAAAACAAAGACGCTGCACTGTCTCGCCTGAAACACTCTGCGTACACGCCCCAAGTCAGTTCCTGATAGCGCCAGGATAATCTCAGGAACTGGACGACAGGAATCCGGGAATCCGCAGGAGTTTGAAAATGTCAGCCCCAACGGTTGCATCGGTCGAGAAAATTCCGACAAGAATGGGTGCGGTACCGAATGAGGCAGGCGTCTCGTTTCGTGTCTGGGCTCCGAATGCGGACGCCGTGTTCGTCACCGGTTCCTTCAATAACTGGTCGCCGGACGCGAGTCCCATGCAAAGAGACAGCGATGGCAACTGGTCTGCCGATGTCGCGACGGCTGCGGCCGGGAATGAGTATCGCTATCGCATCCTGACAGGCGGCAGAGAAATCCTGCGAATTGATCCTTATGCTCGGCAGGTTACCAGCTCAGTTGGAAACGCGGTCATCTACGACACTCATTTCGATTGGCAGGGCGATGACTTTCAAAGGCCCCTCATTAACGAACTTGTGATCTATGAAATGCATCTGGGGACATTTCATCGCGATCAGGACTCAAAAACAGATAAGTTCGACGAAGCGATTCAGAAGCTGGATTATCTCAAGCAATTAGGCATCAATGCGATTGAACTGATGCCCCTGGCCGAGTTCGGTGGTGAGCTGTCATGGGGATATAATCCGGCCTGTATCTTCGCGGTGGAGACCGACTATGGCGGACCGGCGGGGTTCAAACGCTTTGTGAAGGCGGTGCATGAGGCCGGGATCGCCATTATTCTGGATGTCGTTTACAACCACTTTGGCCCGAGCGACCTCGATCTTTGGCAGTTTGACGGCTGGAGTGAAAACTCACAGGGCGGTATCTATTTTTACAACGACTGGCGGGCGGAGAGCCCATGGGGAAAGACACGTCCGGATTATGGTCGCAAAGAAGTGCGACAGTTTATTCGAGACAACGCTTTGATGTGGCTGGAAGAATATCATGTTGACGGATTGCGGCTGGACATGACGCTGTTCATGCATGACGTACGCGGCAACGGAAGCACGGGCGACTTTCTGCCGGATGGCTGGAGTCTGATTCAGTGGATCAATCGTGAAGTCCACCAGCGTTATCCCGGACGTATTACGATCGCAGAGGATCTGCGGAGCGATGATCGGATGACTCTGGCGGAGGACAAAAGCGGAGCTGGGTTCGATGCGCAATGGGGCGCTCGTTTTGTGCATCCAGTTCGGGCTGCCGTTATTACACCGGATGACAGTCAGCGATCACTCGACAGTGTTCGCCAGGCCATTGAAGGTCGCTACAACGGCCAGCCGTTTCAACGCGTGATTTATACAGAGTCGCACGATGAGGTGGCGAATGGTAAAGCGCGGATGGCGTCCGAGATCGATCCGCACAATCCAGAAAGCTGGTTCGCCCGAAAACGGACGACTCTGGCAGCGGCCGTGGTGCTGACGTCGCCCGGAATTCCCATGTTGTTTCAGGGGCAGGAGTTTCTGGAAGACGGCTGGTTTCAGGACTCCGTACCACTTGACTGGCATAAGTCAGAAGAGTTCAGTGGGCTCATACGCATGTACCGCGATCTGATCCTGTTGCGTCTGAACCGTTCTGATTCGACACGAGGCCTGACAGGATCGGGACTGAACACATTCCATCAGAATCAGTCTCAAAACATGATGGCTTATCATCGCTGGCATCAGGGAGGCCTCGGGGACGATGTTGTGGTTGTCATGAACCTGTCTCACGAGTCTCACGAAAACTATCGGCTGGGCTTTCCTGCAACAGGAACCTGGCGATTGCGATTCAATAGTGACTGGAGCGGGTACAGTCGTGGTTTCGGCAATCAGCGTTCCTCTGATGACGTCGCCGCAAGATCCGAACCAGCAGGAGACCGCGCACAACGAGATGGATTCTGTGCGGAGGGGACAATCGAAATTGGTCCCTACAGCGTGCTGATCTTTTCGCAGGACAAAGATGGCTGAACCCCACTGTTCCGTCAGACCAAAAGAGTGATCAGTCCACTCAGCGTAGTCCGGGCTTAGACAACGAAGCGAACAGCGAGTGACAAAAGATGCGACTTTCTCAATTCATCGATGCGAATATTGAACCGATTCTTCGGGAATGGGTGGAGTTTGCTCGTTCTATTCTGCCAGCCGCAAATATGGACAACCTGGCATTGCGAGATCATGCGGGGGAGATCCTGCTGGCGACGGCGACCGACATGCGGTTCAGCGAATCCGCAGATGTAGCTGGCAAAGTGGCCAGTAACGAAGTCCTCCACAAGGCTTCGGAAGAACACGCCATTGAAAGACTTGGGTCCGGTTTTGGCTTGATGGAGGTTGTTTCTGAATATCGAGCGTTACGGGCCAGCGTGCTGCGTCTTTGGGCCGCCAGCGGGCATAGCCTTCAGGATACCAACGTTGCGGATGTGGCGCGGTTCGATGCCTCGATCGACAAGTCGCTTGAGAAGGCCGTGAGCAGCTACACCGCCCGAGTTGATCAGTCACGAGATATGTTTATGGCCATTCTGAGCCATGATCTGCGGAATCCCCTGAACTCAATTGGAATGTCTGCGAGCCTGCTGCAGTTAATCTCCAATACTGTCCCCGAGGCCATGGGGGTGATCACACAGATTTCAACGAACGTAACGGTCATGGCTCGCATGATCAGCGATCTCCTGGACTATACTCGCACTCGACTTGGTGCCGGCATGCCAGTCAATCCTGTTGAAATGGATCTGGGACTTATCTGTTCAGGCCTGATCGCCGAATACCGCAGTGCTCATCCGGCCAGAGAAATCCGCATGGAGATCCTGCGTGATTGTTCAGGCTGCTGGGATACTGACCGAATCCGTCAGGCCGTCTCCAATCTGCTGGGGAATGCTTTACAACATAGCCCTCAGGACGCTCCCGTCAGCCTGAGTCTTCATGGAAACGAATCGGACGTCGTTCTGGTAATCTGGAATGCCGGATCGACAATTTCACCCGGGGAAATGCCACACCTTTTCGATCCTCTGATTCGCGGCTCCAGCGCGGCTCATCCTGCAGTCAATCGACCGGGCAGCATCGGGTTGGGGCTGTACATTGCCCGAGAAATCGTGACCTCCCATGCCGGCAGCATCACCGCAACTTCCTCCGAAAAGGAGGGCACCTCTTTCACGATCGTGCTGCCTCGCAAATCCCGAACCAAATCGACCGCTCCAATTCTTGATACTGACCACATTGAAACGATGTGATAAAAGAGATAGTGCTTCACGAATGGTCAGAATGGTCAGAATGGTCAGGGTCACCCAGCGGTGCCGCGATTGACGAAGCGTCTCGTATGTGAGCAAATCAGGATGTCAACGCCAAGCCAGATTCAGTTTCGACAACTCGAACGGTTACTGAGCCATCTCCGTTTGTCCATCCCTGTTTGCTGTCGCCAGCGACACGACGGTTCTGTTCGGATCGATGTCGGCAATCCTTTTCGAATTCGCGACCGCGATGAAATGGACGTGTTCCTGAATGATGTGATGGATCTCAACACTGACGTGGAGCCGGACGAACGGCTTGACGAACTTCGGAATTTGCTTGATCCATTTCGTGATGACTGATTCAACTGCTGATCTGCGAACTCACGCAGCGCGTAATGCACTCCTTCAGGCTCACTCTTTAGGCGATGCTGCCGGACTCTTCGTATGGCACGAAATACATTCGGCAGAGTGTCAGAACGGAATGCCGAGATCTCTTTCGAGCAGGGCCGCAGTCATTTCGCCCATAAAGACCAGAATCAGCCCGGCAAACAACACACCAGTGGCCGATTGAGTGTTCCGGTACTGCAGAATCTTAACAACCATCAGCGAAATCACGGCTGGCACCAGAATGCCGCCGATAAGCCGCATGCAGAGCCACAGAACGTGAGTCGTGCCGGTTGCCGTCCAGCCGAATTGCAATAGAACCACTGCACTGACCGCCATACGCAACAGAGCCGCAACGAACAGCGTCTTTGCGAACCAGGTCAGCGGTTGAATCGACATCGTGGGTGTCGTCAGATACCAATGTCCCAGCAGCATCCCGGTCAACATGGCCCCCAGAACGGCGGCCGAGGAGAAGTCGGAAGCCACCTGCACAAACGCATTGGCCCTCGAGTCTGCTCGTACAGCATGCAAAGCAAGACTCAAGACACAACAGAGACCCATCAGGTAAATCGTCACTCGCCCCGGCCCGCGTCGTCCCAGCTTCCACACGATGTGTCCGACATACGATGTAACGGCGCCGACGATCATGAGGCCCTTGAGAATGGAGACCGTCGCTTTCGCTTGTTCGATTTGCTCTGCTGGAACTTCAGCCGTTGACGCACCGGATGCAACTGGTGTCAGAGACGACGGATCTGCGGTCAATGCCGCCAGCACACAAAGTCCCAGACCCACGAGCATCTGAATTCGAAAGAAGCCATCGGTGACTTCTTTACGCGGCATCAGCAGCCACATCAAAGTCACACCCGTGACCAGTTTCAGGACAAAAAGAGCCACCATAGGGTTATCAATCAGTGCTTGCAGCTTTACGACCGGGCCAGACTAAAAACCGAGGGTGGACCTTGCTCAAGGTCCTGCGGCCAGGGAATCTTTAGCATGATCCACTACCTCCAGCCTGAATTCTTTATCTTGTCAGAAGCACTAGTGCTTGCCGTTGATCAGCGCCATCGCTTCCCCCCGGCTGCCGAGATTATTGCGGAACAGTCCACGCACCGCGCTGGTCACAGTTAAAGCGCCGGGTTTCTTGACGCCTCGAATCGTCATGCAGGTATGTTCCGCCTCGATGACAACAATCACGCCTTTGGCCGCCAGTTCATTTTCGATCAGGTCGGCGATCATATGAGTCATCCGTTCCTGAACCTGCGGCCGTCGAGCGACCTCGTCGACGACACGTGCAAGCTTCGACAGGCCCGTCACTTTTCCTCGCGGAATATAGCCAACGTGAGCCTTCCCCATGAACGGCAGCAGGTGATGTTCGCACATGCTGTTGAACGAGATGTCTCGCACCAGCACCATCTCATCGTACTGTTCTTCGAATACCTTTTTCAGATGCCGACCGGGTTCCAGATGCAGGCCGCCGAATATCTCGGCATACATGCGAGCAACCCGGGCCGGAGTTTCCTGCAATCCATCGCGGTCGGGATCTTCACCAACGGCCAGCAGGATTTCTCGAACGGCGGCCTGAATTCGCTGCTGATCGACAACTCGAGTTTCCGGTGGCAGGGTGGCTCCGGCCAGAATGCTGTTCAAATCGGTCATAGGGTGGTACTTCACTTTCGCAGGTCAAAATAGAATTCCCTCGATTCTAGAAGTCCGGACGATTCCGCAAACCCAAACCCCGGATGTTTTGACGGATCGGCCGACATTCGCAGCCATGGAATCGACAATTCCGGTGCTCGGCAATGACGACCTGTCTTTGGGCGGGAAAATTCGTTCACAGATCGCTATTCTGCGACCGCTTGACCGCGACGCAGACGTTGTGCGAGGATCTCGAAGGCCTCTCAGAAACTGTGAGCGACCAGAATCAGCAGTTATTGAATCCTGAAACATCATGGCCGAATGCTTCGGCGACGGCTTTCACGTCACCGTGCCTCAAGAATTCACCAAGGATCAGTCCATTGGCCGAGAAGCGAGATTTTGATGAGTTCCTCGAAAAGTTTCATCGGCACCATGAAGTCATGGTCGAAGAACTCCACAAGGTCATCATCGGCCAGGATGCCGTCATTGACCAGATTCTGGCGGCGATCTTTACGGGAGGCCATTGCCTGCTGGTCGGTGTTCCGGGGCTTGCCAAAACTTTGGTGGTCAGCACAATCGCCAAACTGCTGGATGTCAACTTTCGCCGGATTCAGTTTACGCCGGACCTGATGCCTTCGGACATTACCGGCACAAATGTCCTGGAAGAAAGCGAAAGCGGTCGGCGAGAATTCCGTTTCGTCGAGGGTCCGGTTTTCACCAATATTCTGCTGGCGGACGAAATCAACCGCACGCCACCCAAGACGCAGTCGGCTTTGCTGCAGGCGATGCAGGAACGTGAAGTCACGGTAGGGCAAAAGACGTACCAGCTGCCTGAGCCATTCTTTGTGATCGCGACTCAGAACCCGATTGAACAGGAAGGAACCTATCCGCTGCCCGAAGCGCAGCAGGACCGTTTTATGTTCAATGTGAAAGTGGATTATCCCAGTCTCGAAGAGGAAGAAAAAATTCTTGAGGCCACAACAACCGGCGAACGTGCCGAAGTTCGCAAAGTGTTGTCCGCGAAATCAATTTTGTATCTTCAGAAACAGATCAGTCAGATTGTTGCCAGTCCGTTTATCATCACGTACGTGACGCGGCTTGTCCGGGCGACTCGCCCCAAAGATGCGGCGGCTCCCGACTTTATCAAACGTCTGGTTGACTGGGGCGCCGGACCGCGTGCCGGGCAGAATCTGGTCAATGGCGCAAAGGCCTTCGCCGCGATGGACGGGCGTCCGAACGTCTCAATTGCCGATGTTCGTAAAGTCGCAATCCCGGTGCTTCGTCACCGTATCGCCACGAACTTCCAGGCTCAGGCTGAAGGCCTGGACATCGATGAGATCATCACCAAACTGATCGCGGCGGTGCCCGAGCCGAATATTCCGAAGTACGAGCGGTAAACTCTAATTGCGCGGCGCGATGGAGTGTGAAGCGGCCTGAACTCGCAGCAGGCGTCCCACAGGCTTCTTCAGGTCCACGATGACCGGCTGAGGTGTCTGAGCGGCACCAACATTGCCAGCGGCGTCGCGAGCCAGCAGGCGGAAGTACAGAGACGATGGTGTGCCCGGGCGAATGGACCAGTCGAATCCGCCCTGATCAGCTTGCCAATCGAAAACCGGAGTCCATGGACCGTTCGGAGTTGTCGAGTACTCCAGACGCACTGGTGATGGAGCCGGATGCAGGTCTGTGACTCGCCAGGCCAACTGGACCGTACCAAATCCATCCACTCGCACCGATGGCTGAGCCAGTTCGACGGCAGGAGCCGCTTCGTCAACGGTCACAACAATTTCCGGAGCCTGTCCTGGCTGTGGCGGTGCGTCGGCAAAACCCAGACCATTACGAACCCGCACTGCAAAACCGAATGTGCCTTCGCCCTGGGCATCCACCTGAAACGGGCTTCGCAGGTCGGTATCGTTTCCGTAGCGGAACCACTGTTGTCCGCCATTCTCAGTCACGAACAGTTCGACCGCACTGACTCCGGATGGACCAACGTCTTCCACCTGATAGTCAACATCGAAGACATGAGTATTCACCAGTTGTTCATCGCCGCCGGAGGGTGAGCTCATCGGGTTGTGAAAACCAGAGAGTCCAGACATGGCCGGAACTGTGGCTGAAACCTGAGAACTCATCGGAGCGCCATAGTTTCCGCCGAAATTCGCGGTCGCCGTAGCTTGAGGATATCCGACAGCCGGCGGAGGGCTCTGTGGAACAGGGGCAACAGTACCGCTCATTGCCTGAGTCGGATAGCCAGATGGAACACTGCTGGTCGGTTGATTGCCCGACGGAATATTGCTTGTTGGGCGATTCTGCGGAGGTGCTCCGAAGGGCGATGGACCCATTGGAGTCGAATGGATCGCCACTGGCATTGGCGGAGCAGTCATCGGCCCCGCGACGGGAGCCTGCGACACTCCTTGCAAAACAAGCTGCGTCGAAGCTTCTCCACGATTGCCAGCGGCGTCAGAAATCTGAGCACGAACGGCAATGACAGATCCCTGACCGGCCGGAACGACAGCCTGTCCATTTGCCACTGCATCCACAGACACGGGCTTCCAGCGTCCGTTCGTGCCATCGGCGAATTCAATCGACAGAGTGTCAGGATTCACACTGACATCAGTACACGTCCAGTTGATCAGAATCTGGCCGGGGGCTGATTCAAAGAGCTCCACTTTGAGGTCAGGGGACACAGTGTCCACAACAACGTCAAGCTCCGCGGCAGTATTCTTTGCGGGCGGAGTGACGTTTCCCCGGGGATCAGTCATGCGAATGGCAAACGAGTAACGTCCATCGCGAGGAGCTGCGAACATGAAGGCGTCCTGAGAAGCCGGCACGCTTTGCAATTGCTCCCAGTTGGCCCCGCCGTTTTGAGATCCGAACAGGACCGCGAAGCCTTCGGCCTTCTGGCCCGGTTCAGTTTCGACATCGAAAGGAATCTGAAACTGACCGACGTTGGTCACAAGGGGTTCATCACCGCTGGCAAAACTCAGGCCGGGCCCGGTCAGCGAAGTGGCAGCTCCGAGGAATGCTGTCACGGACAGCGATTTCCGATGACAGCGTACAGAGGCTATGAATTGACGGAGAGTCATCCCTGCGTTCCCTCGCTGGAGACGCCCGCAGGACAGATCCGCAATTTGCCGACCAGCCGACGAACGTATTGTTCAATACAGCATCGCGTTCAAATCCCCCCGACCGAACCTGCGCGCAGCGGTCCAGTACACGATGCTCCTGAGCGATGTATCGGATGTCACGATTTGAGGACTTGATTGCATTGTTGCGATCGTTCCCACGAGGGCGATTATCCGGGACCATCTGAGGGGCACGGGCTCGAAGTGGCCCTGTAGAGGCAAAATGTGCCGATGCGCGTTTGGGGTGACTCCTCTGAGACAATGGCTGGACCGCTTCGGTCCCCGGTTGTCTGTTGATTCCATTCTTAATGTTGCAATTAGCCGGCAGTCCATCGCAGATTTCCCCTCCGCATGGGACTGGCCGCTGAATGCACACGCTTAATCTCCAGAAAGACGAACTCTCGTGCGTCTCTTTGAGGCCTAAAACGCCACGCACACGCTAATCAATCAACCAACCGCCTACACACGGCGGCGGGGCTGAACATGTCAGCGAGAGGTGAATCGTTAAGAGCGTCTGATTGCAAAACGACTCCTCGCTGTTTCGATTTTAACGATTCTGACGAAAGCACTGATTCTGTCGCCCGTCGAACGCCGAAGAATAAACGCGTGGTCAATTTCGGGACGGCTCGAAAGGATGGCTGAGGGATTACCTTCAGTCGACCGTGACCACCAGAAAACATCTGACGAGCCTCGGCAACGCGGATCTCTGATCTGTTTCCGGGGGCGATTAAGACAACCTGAGTTGTCTTTAAGATCGATCCGCCTGCCGAGCCCTCGTCCAGTATTACCGTGTTGTCCAGAGGAGAGGTTAAATGCTGAAACGTTTGATCGTACTGGCCGTCATCACCGTGGCCGTGCTGACTTCCGTCCGAACCGTGGAGGCTGCTCCTCCGGGACAGCCGTCCGACTGGCAGCGGTTCTACCATTATCCTTACGTCTACTATCCACACTCATTCCAGAAGCCGCAGCAGTACGATCACATGTACTATCGCTACGAACCTTCGATGAGAATCCCGGTGTACAACAAGAACTGGTACAACTTCTACCCGACAGAGAAGCCATACCACAGCGGTCACCACTACATTCTGGACGTGTTCTGATTGAACTTGCCAGAACGCATTGAACAGCTCAGGAACAGTCCCGAAACGACTTCCGGCTTGACTCCACTGGAGATTCAGTCGGATTGCCTGCAGGAATCCCCCGCAGGCTGCTGGGTGTAACGATTTCGCCCGGCGAGCTCAGGCACACCCATCACGAATACTGTTTCGAAGCAGATCTTTAAGCTGACACCTGCAGGCTCTGAGTCATTGAATCGAGAATTCGGTTCCGTGACTCAGAGCCTGTTTTCGTTGGTAAACGACGATGAGCTCTATTTGCCCAAATCTCGAGGCGTGAGGTGACAGCACGGGCCGTTCGGCCGGGAAACAGGATATTATCCACCAGACATTCTCCGATTGTCAGAAGATCGTGTTTCCCGTTGCAAACTGTTGGGCTGGTACACGACGATCCTCAGGTTTTAACGACGTTTCCCTGGTTCTTTGAGATCCGCTTGAATCATGTCTGCGCAGTATGTCATCGGCATCGACCTCGGCACTACCAACAGCGTTCTCGCCTATGCGGCACTGAGTGAAGAGAAGCCTCAGGTTCAGGTTCTGCCCATTCCCCAGCTTGTATCTGCCAATACTCTTGAATCTCGCCCTGTGCTTCCCTCGTTTCTATATCTGGCGACGAAAGAAGAAGCGGCCGCGAAAGCTTATCACGTTCCCTGGACTTCGATGGGTTCTGAAGCCGTCGGTTACGCAGCTCGCAGTCTTTCGGCTGAATTCCCGGAACGCACCGTCGGAGCGGCGAAGTCGTGGCTGTGTCACAGCAAAGTCGATCGGCATCAGGCCATTCTTCCATGGCAGGCACCAGACTCGGTTGGAAAGATTTCTCCTGTCACGGCATCACAACGATATCTCGAACATCTGATTGCGGCGTGGCAGCAGGCCTTTCCGGAATCGCCGATCAATAAGCAGCAGGTGGTGCTGACCGTTCCCGCGTCCTTCGATGCCAGTGCTCGAGAACTCACGCGCGAGGCGGCTTTGGCTGCGGGGTTGCCGGACTCCTTTGTTCTGCTCGAAGAACCTCAGGCCGCGACTTACGCATGGCTGAGTGGCGTTGGTGATCGTTGGCGAAAATTATTGAAGGTTGGTGACCGTCTTCTCATCTGCGATATCGGCGGGGGAACAACGGACCTGACGCTGGTTGAAGTGGCAGAGGAGAGCGGTGGACTGACTCTGCAGCGAGCTGCGGTGGGGAATCATCTGCTGGTCGGCGGCGACAACATGGATCTGGCCCTCGCTCATTTCGTTGCGCAGTTGTTTGAACAAAAAGGCCTGCATCTCGATCCGTGGCAATCGATTTCATTGTGGCACTCATGCCGAAACGCCAAGGAAGCATTGCTGGCGGGGACCGGCCCTGACAGTCAGACGATTTCCGTGCCCGGCCGAGGCAGTCGATTAATTGGCGGGCTGGTTTCTGTGACCGTCGAGCGAACCGCTGCCACGGAGTTGTTGCTGGATGGTTTCCTGCCGACCGCTCAACTTTCCTCAAAGCCGACGAAATCGCGAGCCGGCTTTCGTGAAATTGGTTTGCCCTATGAAGCCGACACTGGCATCACGCGTCATCTGGCCGCGTTTCTCCAGCAGTCTCTCGATGGCAACAGGCTGACTCATGTTCTGCTAAACGGCGGAGTCTTCAAGGCCAAGGCTCTGCGAACACGACTCCTGCAACAACTGCAGGATTGGTTTCCTCAGAATCCTCCGAAGCTGGTAGAGGGCGTGGAGGATCTGGATTTCTCGGTGGCCCGAGGTGCGTGCTTTTATGGCTGGACCAAGCAGAAAGGCGGAGTGCGAATTCGAGGCGGGACAGCTCGGTCTTATTATGTCGGGATCGAAACCGCAGGATTGGCCATTCCCGGTGCCGGACGGCCTCTGAAAGCACTGTGCGTCGTTCCAGCCGGGATGGAAGAAGGAACTGAGACTGCTGTTCCGTCAGAATCAATCGGCTTGATTGTTGGCGAAGCGGCTCGCTTTCGCTTCTTCAGTTCGCCCGTTCGCAGAAATGATCGACCGGGGGAACTGCTCAACCGCTGGTCGCCGGACGAACTTTCCGAGACGGATTCTCTGGAAGCCACATTGCCGGCAGCGGAAAGCTCCAATGATGACTACGTGCCGGTCACGTTCCACTCGCGGATCACGGAACTCGGAGTGCTCGAATTGTGGTGCGTCCACGAATCAGAGGACAAACGCTGGAAACTGGAATTCAGCGTTCGCGATGACGCGGAAGTCACTCCGAAGGTCTGATAAAACCGGGCGTGGTTCCACCCGCAGATTGCGAACTCGCGGCAGAAACCAGATCACAATTGACACCTGACCCGGTTTCGTGAGTGCCTCAATGCAATAAATTGAGTGGAAATATCGAGCGCCGTCAGCCATAGTTCCGGGAGTAACAGGACGTTATTGCCGGAGAGCTTCATGTTGGCCAGCTTATTTGTAATTCTCGCGACATCATTCGGGGCGATGATGTTGTTCGCTGATGACGCAAGGACGACTCCTCAGGATCTGGTCATCAATGAGATTGATTCGGTGCTTGTTCTGGGGAACGACCGGAACACTCGACTGCTGCGGCTGGACATCAAAGTCACGGTAACGAATTCCGGTAAAGTGCCTCTTGGTGTGGACCGTGATCAGTTCCGGCTGGATGCCAGCGGAGTCCCTTTGGATTCCATAAACTCGCATCGCAACGATCCGCTGATGGCAACAAAACTGCAACCGTCAAAGTCTGTTTCCGGATGGCTCACGTTTCCCGCAGTCGCCTACAACGGCCCCGAGATCCCTCTGGAACTGCAATGGTCGCCTGATCCTGCAAAGGCTGACGAGAAGGACGCTCAGAAAGCTTCGAGGGATGACACCAGCCCATCGCGGGAAGTGGTGAACATCGATCTGAATCAGACGATCAGAAAGCTCAATCTCTTCGAGAATAAATACGTCGGTGCGGATCGTGAACTCGCGGTGGTTTCAGTCCATCGGCCGCTGGACATTCTGGCCACGTGGGTTTTGTGCGACCATCTGCGGAACATCTCAGAACGGGGGATTCAACGAGTCGTTTTCACGCCGGCCACATCAGACGCACCAGTCGTCCATGCCGAATGTGTCCTGTTTCTGGCGTCGTTGATCGACGACAAGACGGAAGATTCTCAGGAACTTCCCAGCATGATTCCGCTTCCCAAAACTCCCGTGAAGATGAAGCACGTCTCGCTGGCAGATTTCTCAGAAAGCTCAGAGCGTGTCTTCCGGAATCCTCGATCGCCGATCACTCACCACGAATCGCTTGAAGACGCCGTTTGCGCAGCACTGACGCCGATCTATCGGTTTGTGCCAGTTGAGAAAGCCGTCGCTGATCTCAGAAATCCGGACAGTGGCGTCAGGCGTGCCGCGATGGCCGGAGCTGTTGATCGACTGACTGCCGAACAAGCCAGTGCGATCATCGAACAGGCAGAGACTGGTTCAACGACGGTGAAACTCGAGATTGCTGCCTACCTGAATTTGATCCCCGGCGAAGAAGCCGTCAACGCGCTGAAAGAAATGTGCCTTGGCGAAAATGAACAAGTCGCTCAGGTAGCCCTTCGTTCTCTCGTAAGAAGCCGTGACAATGCGGCTGAGTCCGCAATGGCCGAAGTGTGGAAGGCTGGAGCGACAACTCCCAAACTGCAGTCCGAAGTCGTGCAGGCCATTTCCGAATATCCAGACGAACGCTGGGTACCGCTCGTTGCGGATTATGTGCTCGTATTCCTGCGGCAGGCCGCTCAACCCGATTCGGCCACGATACCTGCAAAGAACATTAGTGGTGCATTGCGATTTCTCTCGGCTCAGAGTGAATCGCGAGTCGAACAGGCCCTTCGACGAGATCTGCTGAACATCCGCAATCCGATGATTCAGGATATGTTCGTACATCATCTCATGAACCTGAAGGTGTCGGGCCATGATGCTTTGCTTCGGGAGTGCGTGACCCGGCGACTGAGAGAAGGTCAGATCTCCGCCGTGATTTGTACTGCCGCGATTAAGTATCGTGACCCGTCATGGACGGATCCGCTGATGTCCAGTTTCCGTCTGGCATCAAAGGATGAAGGTACGGCGTCCCAGTTTCTGAACGCCGCTCTGGAATGCGCGTCTCCGGAACAACTGAATCAATTGGCAGAGAACCCCGCCGAATACTCCATCCCTCAGCAGGCGGCGCTGATTCAGCATCTGGCGCGTCTCGATCATCCTCGCTGGAAATCTCTCGCGCGGGACCTGCTGACAAAGAAAGAAAAAAACTGGCAGCATGTCATCCCGTTGTTATCACAGGATGGGTCAGAAGAGTCACTGGAGATTCTGCGTGATCATGTTCAGGCCTATGCTGCGGGCCTGGAGGGAACTCGAGATGCATCCGTCGATGGCATGCAGATGTATCAAACGCTGCTCATTCATCTTTCAGCCTTCGTTCATCCGGAATGTCGACGAGTCATGAATCGCCTCGCTCGTGATCCCAATAAGTACATCAGCGACATTGCAACCAGCCAGCGTGTTATCGCCTTTCGCGCCGCACCGGGATTTCAATATCTGCTGCAGGAATCCCAATTGCGGCGTGAGGGAAAGCTGAAGGAAGCCAAAGAAAGCCTTGAGCTTTGCCTTGAGGTCGATCCACTGCTGCCAGAAGCTTATGTGAGACTGGCATCGGAAGAGATGCATGCTGAGCGTTTTACGGAAGCGATGGAAGCACTGAAGACTGCAGATCAACTGTCGCCGGAAGACGTGGAGACACAAAGCATGATTGCCCTGGTCATGGTGCGACTCGACGATATTCCCGGTGGACTGGCTTCCGCCGATCAGGTGATTGCCATGGCTCCCAAAGACTGGACCAGTCTGTATAACGGTGCCTGCACGTATGCTCGCGCGACAGAGAGTAAGCTGCCAGCGGAAGACGACAAAAAGAAATTCGCTGACAAGGCGATCGAACTACTACGGCAGACTGCCGAGCTGAAGTTCAGTGATTCCGAACACATGCAGAAAGACGTGGATTTGCTGAGCCTGCATGGTCATCCGGAATGGCAAAAAATTGTTGACCTCGTCAATGCCAATAAGGCCCCCGCACCGCTCGCACCCTGAACCTCATTAGTTCATGTCGGAATTCGTTCGCTGTCCAGCGGCAACAACAGGATCAGCTCGATTTTGCAGTGCTGATCAACCAGCATTTCATCAGGAACCTCAGGGGCTATGCCGACTGAGGTCGGCACCACGGACTACGCCCCGGCAATCTTCCTTAACAGTTCATCCGCCTGGATGCGGACCTGCGGTGCAAAGAAATCCGCCGAGATCTTCTCGATAACACTCTTTAGCTCAGCCTTCTCGGGATCAGACAAGCGAGGCCAGAGGTCACTGACTGCCCGCAGACATGTTCGTACAAGCGAGGGCTGTTCGACCTGAAAGTTGTTCTCGGCCAACTGAATCTCATTCGCCGTCTTGCCTCTCAGGGCCGATGCATCGAACGGCAGCAGCGATTCATTCAACAGTTCGATCAGAGTCGGGACACCGTCAGTTGAGCCATTTCTGGCCAGCCCCACGGCCGCATTCGCCCGAGCAAAACGATCTCCATCAAGAAGCATCACCTTCAGCAAGTTTACAGAATCCGGCCCGCCGACGTTGCCAATCGCAAACGCCGCCAGATGTCTCACGACCGCTTCCTTATCCTGAGCACACAGCTTCAACTGCTGCTGAACAGCAGCATCTGAGATTGTTGACTTCTCCAGTGGAACAGATTTATTCTCAGCTCCGGCCGTGACCTTGTCGTCTTCAGCCGAATAGCCTGTGATGGCATCGAAACGCCGCCCGGCGATCACCGCGATTGACATCAACGCACTTTTGCGAACCTCAATGTTGTGAGATTCGCCAGCGGCTTCGGCCAATACTGGCAAGGTCTTCTCATCCGCGTTTAATGCTCCGAGTGTTCGAGCCAGATACTCCTGATGACTCAGGTCCTCCTCAGAGGGTGTCTGAGTCTTAAGCGACTGGCTCAGCAGATCTGTCAGAGAATCGATGACCAGCGGATGCCCGGCCAAAGGCTCTCGATCTTCCGGTGGCGTAATCTCCTCATTGCGCAGTAACTGAGCCAGCCCGAGGGCTGCGCGCCAACGACGATGTTCATTGCTGCTGCCGAGCTCAGCAACCAGTTGCTGCCAGTCGCTCTCGGAATCAGCCAGCTTTCCGAACAAAGCCCAGACGGCCACAACCGCCATCACGATCAGCGCCGGAATCAGAAACAGCTGCACGATGTAACCGGCCGACGGCGGTGTCACCGGTGGCAGTTCCTCAGGACGACTTCCTGCGGCCGCGTAATTCTCTCGCTGTGATGAATCAGGTCCGAACGACATGCAGAATTCCAATAACTCAAGGAGGATCGAAACGGGCTGAATCTCTGTACTTCAGATGTCACCGAAATATCTGTCGTCGCAGAACCACAGCGGATCCTTGCTCACCATGTGTTTGCGGGTTTTGGAGGTGTCATCTGAAACCTGATGATGATAGGCAGGGAAACCACTATTTTCCCTTCATGCCCGAATGTAACAGCTTTCGGGAATGCCTGCGGCCGCCGCATCCCGGAAAACCCGGGGTTCGCATCGGTCTTTACCAACAAAACGTTCCGAGGATCGTTCAGGTCCACGCTAAATTGAGGAAGTGCCCTGCACCTTGAGCGGGCAGCGGCCTTCAGTTTGCCGTTTTCGTGGCCGCAGCATTGCTCCGCAAAAGTCGAGCTCCTTCCGCAAAGCGACTGTGACCGCCCCAGTCCCGAGCAGATTAGCGAACTTCATTGGCGCCAACTCGGCCATTTCGGGTCATTTTAGTTGGTGGGGCGACTCTCCGGAACACTCTCTGCCGCATTCCGAAAGACGCCCTTGAACAGATTTGTTGGCATGGTTTGACAGCATCCGGAGATCGGGAGCCCACGAAGTGCCGACGTCAGCGCACCAGAGTCACCAGGTTGGCAAGCCAGAACCTGCCGTGACTGCCGGCAATCACCCCAGGCCGTGCAGGTCCCGTATCATCATGACGTATCCCTAAGAAAACGATACGCATGAACAGTAATTTTCTGAGAAAAGTTCGCCAGAATGCATCGGCACTTGCGGGACGGTTTGCGGGTATGTCCTGCTTCCCTATGATCCCCGGATCACGCGACCGTGCTGACCGGAAAGGTCCGGCAGCAATGAAGAAAAGTCCGAAGGCGGGTCGCCAAAGGATGCACGTGAGTTGGCACTGCCGACCTGAAAATGGATTTGGGTTCGGGCATTTCAAACAAGTCACACGAGATTTTGCTGGAGTCACACGAAGGATGGCTGAACAGAAGGCGACAAACGTTACATGGCATGCACACAACATAACTCGCGAAGATCGACAGAAGCTGAACGGACATCGCGGTGCGGTTCTGTGGTTTACCGGTCTGAGCGGTTGCGGAAAGAGCACGATCGCCAATGCAGTGGATCAGTTGCTCCACGAACGAGGAGTGCATACTTTCGTTCTGGATGGCGACAACATCCGCATGGGACTGAACAAGAATCTTGGTTTTACACCGGAAGATCGCACGGAGAATATTCGCCGGATCGGTGAAGTTTCCAAACTGTTTGCCGACGCAGCGACAATCGTTTCGACCGCCTTCATTTCTCCTTACAAGGCTGACCGCGACCTCGTGCGTGCATTGCTGCCACAGGGAGAATTTATCGAGATCATGGTACAGGCCAGTCTGGAAACCTGCGAATCTCGTGACCCGAAAGGTCTGTACAAGAAGGCTCGCGCTGGCGAGATCAAGAATTTCACCGGCATCAGTGCTCCTTATGAAGCCCCCGAGAACCCGGAACTCGTTCTGGATTCTGACAACAAAGGGATTGAAGCACTGGCTCGGGAAGTGATTGCTTACCTGACCACGAAGGGCATTCTGCCAGCTTAGTCTGAATGTTTGCTGAGGATGGAACGATGCCTCGGGCTCGGCCCGAGGCGTCAATTTCGGTGGGCGTCGTTCTGCAGGACAATCGCAAACCGATGAAATGGAAGCGGGCATGACGCCCGTGTTTTTCTCCTGAGACCACTTTGGTCTCTGTCGATCGCGGGGCCTTTCAGGACGGAAGTGCCGCGACCTTCCGATAGACTGAAAGGATGCTGCGGATGATCTCCGTTAGTACGCTGATGGCTCTGTCCGTCACGATCTTGTCTTACGCGCCGGATATGGATGTTGCGGAAATGCCAATGGCTGGCATGCCCGACCCACTGGCTTCCGCCAAAGTGTCCGCTGAAAAGCAGTGGATGCACTCATTTGAAGAAGCGAAAGCGATCGCTCTCGAAAAGAAATTGCCGCTGCTGCTGCATTTCGAAGCTGACTGGTGCGGGGCCTGTCGCACGATGGAATCGTCCGTGATGAATCAGGATTCCGTCCTGAAAATGTTCGGCTCTGAAGTCGTCGCTGTGAAAATCAATGCCGACCATCATCCGGAACTCATTTCTCAGTACGGCATCGCTTCACTTCCGACCGAAGTGTTTCTCGGCGATGACGGCAAAGAACTGCGTCGCTACGTGGGCGGAACTTCTCTGACCGATTATGTGGCTCGCCTGCAGAATGTGAAAACTCTGGTAGGTTCTGCCAATGAAAACACCGTGGCCGATTCGCTGGACGAAAATCTGCGTCCTTGCCTGCTGGTGAAACGCGAAGGCCACGTGGTCGGGCTTGGCGGGTATTCACCAGTTGCAATGCAGAAAGAACAGAAATGGGTGAAGGGCAAAGAAGAGTTTGTCGGCAGCTATCTGGGAGTTGATTACTTCTTCCAGTCGACTGAAGAACGCGAACTCTTTCTGGCAAGCCCGGAACAGTACATCCCTCGTTTGCATGGCTGCGATCCCGTGGAATTGCAATTGGCTCGCCGAGTCGAAGTCGGGGCTATTGAACTGGGGTCGATCTACAAGGGCCGGTTGTTCTTCTTCCAGAGCGAAGAGAATCGCCAGCGTTTCCAGAACAACCCTGCCTGGTATGCTGAAGGTCTTTCGACTGACGGAATTCAGAATGCTGATGATTATCCGTTTTTGAAATCGATGACTCTGAATTAGTTCGGATTCAGGAGAGTTCTGCATGGATGTAGGCCGGACCTCGCGGAGCGAGCTCCGGCTTGTTCACCCAGCGCTGAATAGCCGGAACTCGCTTGCGCTCGGTCCGGCCTACCAAAGAAAACGTACCTCTGTTTGAGTCTGAAAACTCACTACTTATCGTCGCAGCTTTCTTCCGGCCTTTGATGAACGAAGGTATCGGAGTCGTCCATGTCACTGCAAATCCTCCTGGCCAGCAGCTCACGTTACCGGCGTGAGCTGCTCGGACGGCTGCTTCCCAGCTTTGATTCCGTTTCGCCCGATGTCGACGAACACGCGTTTCATCATCTGGAACCCACTCCTGACAGTCTTGCTCAGCGCCTTGCTACGGAAAAAACGCTGGCCGTGTTTCGGCGTTTTCCGGAAGCCATCGTCATTGGCTCCGACCAGTTGGTGGATCTGAATGGCCATGTTCTGGGAAAGCCCGGAACTGTTTCCTCGGCCGTTGATCAATTGCTGTCCATGTCCGGGAAAACTCACCGGCTGCTCACCGCTGTTTGCATTGCCGCTCCGGGCAAGCCTCTGACGTCGATCCTGAATGAAACTCGCCTGACTATGCGTCCTCTGACGGCAGACGAAGCCATGCGTTACGTCGAACGCGATCAGCCGCTCGACTGCGCGGGCAGCTATAAGATTGAGAGTCTGGGAATTTCTCTCTTCGAAAACATCGAAACAGCAGACTTCACCGCCATCATGGGACTGCCACTGATTCAGGTCTCTCAAAGCCTGCGGGAACTCGGCGTCGCGATTCCATAGCGCTTCGGGAAAATGCAGGTTGGACATTCTTGTCCGACCAAAAAAGGGACGGGCAGGAATGCCCATCCTGCGTTTCAAATGATCACGCCAAAATTCCCTGAACCACATGCCCGTGAACATCGGTCAGGCGATAATCGCGTCCCTGAGAACGGAATGTCAGACGCAGGTGATCGAACCCCAACAGGTGCAGTAACGTGGCATTGAGGTCATGCACATGCACGGGATCATTGGTCACGTTGAAACCAAGTTCATCTGTTTGCCCATACACATGTCCGGCTTTCAAACCGCCGCCGGCCATCCACAGACTGAAGCACCGGTTATGGTGATCGCGTCCGTCGTTTCCACCCTGAACCATCGGAGTACGTCCGAATTCTCCGCCCCAAATCACGATCGTATCTTCCAGGAGTCCTCGTTCCTTCAGATCCATCACCAGAGCCGCACTGGCCTGATCGGTATCGAGGGCATTCTGTTTTACTCCGCCAGTCAGATTGCCATGCTGATCCCAGGCTTCGTGAAACAGCTGGACAAATCGCACGCCTCGTTCGACCAGTCGTCGAGCCAGCAAACAGTTACGAGCAAAATTCGCTTCCTTTGGATCTTTGATGCCGTAGCGATCGAGCATTTCTTTCGGCTCACTGCCGAGATCCATCAGTTCCGGCGCGCTGGTCTGAAGGCGATAAGCCATTTCGTAGCTTTGAATTCTCGCCGCGATCTCCGGATCACCCACGGCCTGAAGGGACATTTCGTTAAGTCGATTGAGCGAATCCAGCGAAGCACGCTGAGTTTCCGTGTCGACGCCTTTCGGGTTCGACAGATACAGCATCGGATCACCGGCACTGCGGAACGGAATGCCGCCGTACATCGTTGGCAGAAAACCGCTGCCATAGTTGCTGGCTCCACCACTGGTCCCTTTCGCACTGGTCAGAACAACAAAGCCCGGCAGATCGGCCGACTCGCTACCCAGTCCGTATAACGTCCACGACCCAAGGCTTGGGCGACCGAATTGCTGCGATCCGGTATTCATCATAATTTGAGCCGGCGCGTGATTGACGGCGTCGGTCTGCATGCTTCGAATCAGACAAATCTGATCCGCGATTTTTGCGGTATGCGGCAGAACTTCACTCAGTTCCATTCCGCATTGCCCGTGCTCTTTATACTTGAACTTTGGCCCCAACAAAGCGGAGTTCGGATTGATAAACGCCGCGCGGTACCCTTTGAGCAGTTCAGCCGGTGGCAACTGGCCGTCTCGTTTGGTCAGCTCCGGCTTGTTATCGAACATCTCCAGATGGCTGGGCGCACCTGCCTGAAAAATGTAGATGACTCGCTTGGCCTTGCCTGGAAAATGCGGCTGCCTCGGTGCCAGAGGATTCGCAATCGCATCGGCCTGAGCTTTATTCAGATCCGACGACAACAGCGATCCGGCCGCAATGGCCCCAAGGCCAACGCCGCAATCTCGCAGAAACCATCGACGGCGAAGATGGCTGGCTTGAGCCGCGTGAAGATCGTGCATATTCATGGCTGTGTTCTCGTCAGGAAGGGTTTTGAAGTGGCCCACAGTCTTGATCCGGATTCAACGGTCTTTGTGCAATCCGGATATCTTTTTCTTTAGTCTTCAAACAAACGGATTTTCTTTCGCCACCGGGTTTACCCCGGTGGTTTTCCGGCCTTTACACTACGTCAGTCGCAACTCAAGTCGGACTTGTTGTAGTGCAAAAGCCTGTTTCCACTGGGATAAACCCAGTGGCGTCACATGGTTGAGATTCAATTCTTGGCCATTGTTTCATCCAGATTCAGCAACACTCTCGCGACAAGCGTCCAGGCGGCGGCATCCTGAGGCGTCGTGTTTTCCGGCAGGGCTGGGAGCGTGGCCGGATCTCCTGTGGTGACTTCGCGAGGATTCAACCAGCCGTCGGCCAGTCGTTGTCGGCGAGATTTCAGCAGAGCCAGTACCTCGGTGCACTCTGCCTCGTTGGGTGGTCGAGATGTACAAAGCAGAAACGCGTACTTCGCCCGCTCCGTATCATCAGCCCCTGCTTCTTTCAGGACTCGCATTGCCAGAGCACGAGCGGCTTCAACGAAAATCGTTTCATTCAGGCCCGTCAACGCGGCCAGTGGCGTATTTGAGCGAACTCGGCGAGCACACGAGAAATCCCCGTTCGGTGCATCGAAATTGGACATCACCGGATCCGGCATCGAACGCTTTCGGAATCCATACACTGTGCGGCGATAACGTTCCGGACCTGTGGCAGGAGTCCAATACCCAGGATAAACGTAGTTGTAATCCAGGACATTCTGAGGAACCGGCGGAATCACTCCGGGGCCACCAATGCGGTGATGAATCAATCCTGACGCCGTCAACGCGATGTCTCGAACGACTTCTGCATCGGCTCGGAAGCGAGGACCTCGGGCCAGCAGTTGATTACGCGGATCACGTTCCAGCAATTGCGGGGACGCATTAGAAGTTTGTTGATAGGTCGCGCTGGTGACGATCGTGCGAATCAGATGCTTTCGACTCCAGCCGTGCTCCATAAAGTCGACAGCCAGCCAATCCAGCAATTCGCCATACTCAGGCATCGGGGCACGCGTTCCAAAGTCCTCGGCGGTTTCCGCGAGACCAATCCCAAACATTGCCTGCCAAACCTGATTCACGGCAACTCGAGCCGTCAACGGAGAACGAGAATCCGCCAGCCAAATCGCAAAGCCTAATCGGTTCTTCGGGACGTTCTCGGGGAACGGATTCAATCCTGCCGGAACATGCGGTTCGACAGGCTTGAGAGGCTGATCCCAGTTGCCTCGATCAAGGAAATAGGTGACTCTCTGATGAGCGGGTTCACGTTCGGCCATATGCAGAATCGAGGTGGATGCTGCGGGCAACGATTTGCACAGAGCATCAATCTCATCATTAATAGCTTTTAGTTCCGCGACGGAACTTCGCCAGGCCGTGAAGATAGCGGAGGACTGTTCGTGAGTTCGCTGTTCTGCAGGAGTTTGCAATGCCAGAATCGCGGCATGATCGGCGGCCGGGGCTGCTGGACTCGGAGCCGTTGTAACGCTGAATCGACCACATCCCAACATATCGCCCATGCGCCAGGCGATCTTGATCTGAGAGCCTTCCGGAAACTCCAGCGGCTTTTCGAATTGCAGGACCGCAACCCCTGGCTGATTGCGACGACCAATGCCTCGATCAGCATTCCAGCTCGTCGCATCATTTCCGTCGATCAGGTGCGCCACGGGGCCGGTCGCTCGTTTGCCTTCGTCGTGTTTGGCCTCCGGTTCAGAGAAGTCAGCTGTGGCGTTAACGAGTTTCTGCTTCTCCCAGTCCTTGCTGTCAGGCTTGCGGACGAAGACTTCCAGTTCGTTGATCACCCAGGTCCCGTTGCGACTTCGGCCCGGGCCACCATGAGGAAGATCCCGATGAGGTAATGTCTCCAAACGCAGGCCGGTGATTCCCTTCAAAGCTGGAGCGGCAATCATAAACACGTCGTTGCTGGTATGCCCTTTCATCAGCAATGATTTGTCGGCTTCCTGTGTTGGATGATTCAGCCCGCTGATGCTGCCCAGTTCGATGGCGTCCAGGGGTTGCCATTCGATGGCTGCTGACGACAACGCAGTCGACCATGCGTTCAGTTCGTCCTGCCACTGAGGTCGCTCGGCGCGAATTCGGTTCTCTGCCGCTCGAATCTTTTCCTGAGTCTCCACGGTCTGCCGCAATTGATCGTCGGTGTAAATCCACGACTGGGCTTCGTAGGAGTTATTCAGGAATGCGAACATTCCGAAATACTCATCATGAGTAATTGGATCAAACTTATGTGTGTGGCACTGAGCACACTGAGTTGACAGGCCCAGCACAGCTTTGCCAATGCAATCGATCCGATCAAACATTTCCACCATGCGGAACTGTTCGGCCACAATCGCGCCTTCTTCGTTGATCATACTGTTCCGAAGGAAACCTGTGGCGATGATCTGATCCTGAGTCGCGTCCGGAAGCAGATCTCCGGCGATCTGTTCGATCAGAAACTGGTTGTAAGGCATGTCGCGATTGATGGAATGAATGACCCAATCGCGCCACGCCCATTGTTCGCGCTGCAGATCCTTTTCGTAGCCGTTGGTGTCGGAGTAGCGAGCCAGATCAAGCCAGTGTCGAGCCCACTTTTCCCCATACCGTTCGCTGCTCAGAAGTCGGTCGACAGTTGCTTCGAGCCCATCCTTTTCAAAGGCAGAGAGTTCCTGAGGCGATGGCGGAAGTCCTGTCAGATCAAGATAAAGTCGACGGCACAGCGTGTGACTGGTGGCTTGTGGTGACGGTACCAGGCTCTCTGCCTGCAGTCGAGCCATCACAAATGCGTCAACGGGATTCTTCGAAACATCCGGCAGTGGGCTTTTCACGGGTGCGGTAAAGGCCCAATGCGCCTCATACTTTGCGCCTTCGGTGACCCATTGCCTCAGGGTCTGGATTTGAAGTTCCGAAACCGGCTTCTTCTGATCCGACGGTGGCATGATCAGGTCGGCATCGTGAGTTATGACGCGGCGAATGAGTTCACTTTCGTCAGGCTTGCCGGGCGCTATAGCCGCGACTCCCGATTCACCGCCCTTAAAGGCCGCATCCTGAAGATCAAGCCGCAGCCCGCCTCTGCGATCTTCTGCATCAGCACCGTGACAATGCCAGCAATGTTCGGCCAGAATCGGTTGCACATCTCTCTGGAAGTCAACGTCGCCGAAGGCCGGTTGACTCCAAAGAATGAAACACACTACTGCGCACGACTTGAAGAAACGCGATGTCGAAGTGGTCATGGTGAGAGATCCGCTGGTGGGTCAATGCGGAGGCAGGAAGGTTCAACGGCGTTTTCGCATTGCGGCTTTGAAAGGCTGCAGCACGCGAATGCCGCAGAAACATGATAGCCTCGTTTATACCCAAAGAAATGACCGAACTTCAATTCCCCAGGAACTGAATGCCGAGCCGCCGAGGTATCCCGAATACGAGACATCCCTGTGAGCATTAAGTACGGCTCAAGCGACTTTTTCGTTATCCGCGGCATGGCTGTACGGTTCTGGCACCTGACACACCGGTTACAGCAACGACACCCCGGCTGCGATCACCGGGGAGAAGCCGCCGACGTTTTTTCGTGGATCATTGAAACCTTGCGGAATTCGAGACCGGCAGTGACACGAGAGAATCACATCCGTTACAGTCCCGCCACGATTGAATTGGCAGGCGGCCTGAATTTTGAGGAAAGTCAACAGCGTGGATGGTCAGAGAACTCCTTGCGAGTGGCTCCGAGTGGAGCAGACGGACTGTGCGCGTCATGATCCATGGCAATCGTGCAAAGGATTGGCATGAACCGGCTTGTCGAGTATCGAAACTGGCTGCTGCTGTTGGCAGTGATCCTTTTACTGGGAGCCATCCCGGTCGCGAATCGACTGTCGTTTGACCAGACAATTGAGTCGTTTTTTCCTCCTGCTAACCCCGACATTAAGATCCTGAAGCGATCTCGCGAGGATTTTGGGGGTGATGAATTCGTCATTGTTGCCTGGCGTCAACCGGGACTGCTGCAGACAAATCCTGAAGGCGAATATCTGGAACTGACTCCGAAGGCGGAACAGCGCATAAAGACGCTGGCCGCAAAGCTCGGCGAACTTCCGGGGGTCGACGGTGAGAGAACCAGAGATCTTGCCCGGTTCCTTCAGAAGACGCCTCGCAACAGGAATACTCGCAGAGCCCTGCTGAGCCTGTTTGATGGAATTCTGATTGGCCCGGATCAGGAAACCACCGCGATCGTACTCCAGCTTTATGCCGGCGATTCAGCCACAGTGGCTCGAGTCGACACAATCCGCGCCATTCGGGCTGTTGCAGAGGAGTTTGATGCAAAGACGTCGGTCGCGGGGGAAGCCGTTCAGATTCAGGACATGTTTGACCTGGTTGAGCGAGACGGCAATCTGCTCTACCTCGCTTCACTGGGCGTGCTGTCCTTTATGCTGATGATCATCTTTCGCAGTATTCGCTGGGTGCTTGTCTCCGTCGGAATTGTAATCACCTCAGTTGTTTGTACCCGTGCAATACTGGTGCTCGCCGGCGCACAACTCAGCATGGTCAGCTCCATGCTGAACTCACTGGTAACCATCATTTCCATCAGCACCACCACACACATCATCGTTTACTATCGCGAATTGCGAGGAAGCCTGAACGCACGCGACGCGGCTGTACAGACCCTGCGAGAACTGTGGCATCCCGTGCTCTGGACCGTCGTCACGATTGCCGTTGGCTTTGCCGCGTTGCTTGTTTCCGAGATCGTGCCGGTTCGCAGTTTTGCGATCATGATGACCCTGGCCACTCTGCTGGTGATCGTGGTCACACTGGCTGTTCTGCCAGCGGCCTTTGCGTCCGGTAAAGATGTTCCGATCCCGGGACGCGTGCGTCTGGAGGATCAATTGGACACGGTCCTCAATCGCATGGCTCACTTAATTGATCAGCATCCTGTGGGCACGACTTTAATTTGCCTTGCCCTGACAGCCATCACGGCTCCCGGTCTTTGGATGATGCAGGTCGAAACAGACTTCAGCAAGAACTTTCGTGAGTCATCTCCGATCGTGCAGTCCCTGCGATTCGTGGAGTCTAATCTTGGCCCCGCCGGAACCTGGGACGTTGCGTTTGATGTTCCCGACCCGCTGACGAGTGAGTTCCTGGATCAGACCAAAGAGCTGACAAATGTGCTGAAAGAGTTATCAACGGAAGATTGCCAACTGGATGTTCTGTCGCTGAATGATGCGATCGACGTTCCTCCTCGGCTTGGAAACGCTCGTGCAAGACTTCAGAAGGTCGACCAGAGGCAGCACGATCTTGTGCAGAGTTTTTACAATCCCGAGCGACGAAGAATGAGAATTGTTCTGCGATCGCCGGAGCAGCAGTCCACCGAAGCCAAGCTCGCGCAGATCCAGAAGGTGCGTGATGCGGTTGCTGCTCATTTTGAGCGAACGCAGGCTGCGGCCACTGAGGAGACGAAAGAGGCGGAGGCCCCGGTGGCATCGGGGCTATTCGTATTGATGGCGCGCATTATTGATAGTCTGCTGGAGGATCAGTGGAAGAGTTTTCTTTGGGCCTGCATCGGGACTTTTGTCTGCATGACCATTGCGTTTCGCAGCATTCGGATCGGATTGATCTCGCTGGTCCCGAACGTCTTTCCAATTGCTCTGGTAACCGGGTCCATGGGGCTGCTGAATGTCCCCGTTAACATTGGAACGGCGATGATCGCCAGCGTGTCGATGGGCTTTACGTGTTCGGTACACTACATCGAAGTCTTCCAGAATGCGTTACCGAAAGTCGGGCTGTCTGAAGCTCTGATGACTGCTCAGTCCAGCGTCGGGAAGGCCGTTGTTTTGGCTCACTTCGCTTTGGTGGCAGGCTTCATGGTGCTGACTGCGTCTGAGTTTATCCCGCTGGTCTATTTCGGCGCGCTGTTGAGTCTATCCATGATCGGAGGTCTGATCAGCGACCTTGTGCTGCTCCCGTTGCTGCTGCGGTGGACGACTCCGACCGTGAACAAATAGAGCTTAAAACACAGAAGCAAAAAAACGCAAACGCCCCCGTCGCGCGTGAGTTCGACGGGGGCGTTTGCAGAACGATGGCGGAGAACCATCAAGACATCAGCGTGTATTCATTCGGGAGCATGTATTCATTCAAGGACCGGAAACAGCCGTACGACGAGCCGTCTTAGTAACCGCCTCCGGCAATTTCCGGAGTTCCCTGGCTGCTGGTCAGATAATAATCATTGCGGTCTGAGCCGCCGGAGTAATCATTGTTATAAGCCTGATCGCAGGCCTGAGCAACATCGTTCAATTCATGAGTCACCGCGGATGAGAGTGACGCCAGGCCAACAATTGAACCAAGCACCAGAATTGTGCCCACCAGAACAATCTCAGAAGAAATGATCATGCCGTTCTGATCTTCGATGAGCTTCTTCCGTAGTTGACGCATGAGCCAGGCTCCCGAGGCGCGACAGGCCAGTGAACAATTGAGGGGATTCATCCGTGTCGAAAAGCGATGTTTCGTTTTCTCAACTTTACCCCATAAACGACATCAGGCGCAAAATCGACGCGGTTCAGGAGGGATTCCACGGTGCCGAATTCCGGTTAGTCCGGTTGTTCCACGGATGGCACCTGAATTCCATCTGAGCCATGTTGCGCGAGGCCAATTCTACTGAACGTTGGTACGCCGGGGCTCAACAGAAGTACAGGCTTTGAGTCCCGCGTAAGCGCTGCGTCGAAAACCCGAGGACGCCGGAGCTACTGTCAGCTCCGATGATGATTGATGCCCGCTGGCGAACATCACGCTCTGAACATGTGTCTGCGTTCTCATCTTCTGGCCAGACCGCGAATCATAGTACAGTTCGTGAATCTCATCGCCGGAACCTGCGTCAAAACTGACGCAGATCGTGTGGGACGCTTTGGAAACTTCAGGTTCAGCATGGCAGCGACAGAAATGATCACAATTGATGGATCACAGGGCGAAGGCGGTGGTCAGATCCTGCGAACTTCTGTCGGGTTGTCGGCATTCTCCGGAAAATCAATCCGGATTGAGCGGATCCGGTCCGGACGCGACAAGCCCGGCCTGATGCGACAACATCTGACGGCAATAAAAGCGGCCGCCGAGATTTGTGACGCGGAAATGATCGGAGCCGAACTCGGATCTCAAACATTGCAGTTTCAACCCGGTCCCGTGCGGCCAGGGGCTTATGAATTTCGAGTCGGTACCGCCGGAAGTGCGACGCTGGTTCTCCAGACTGTTCTGCCGGCATTAATTCAGGCCGAAACGCCGTCCGAAATTGCGATCGAAGGAGGAACTCACAATCAATGGGCTCCGCCGTTCGATTATCTCCAGCGAGTTTTTCTGCCTTTGCTGAATCGTATGGGTCCCGCTGTTGAGGCGAAACTGGAACGTTACGGCTTCTTTCCGGCAGGAGGTGGCAGGATTCATGTGACAATTCAGCCGGCCCGAGTCCTGACGGGGATCAAACTTCTGGAACGCGGCGCAGTGATCTCGAAGTCAGCAAGAATTCTGATCAGCAATTTGCCTTTGAACATCGCCGAACGAGAAGTCGAACGGTTGTCCCGTCGGCTGAATCTTCAACCCGACGAAATCTCAATCGATCCCATAACCGCTCACGGTCCCGGGAATCTTGTGTTCGCTGAATTGGCTTACGAACACGTCACCGAACTGGCGACTGGCTTTGGTCGAGTCGGCACGTCGGCGGAGCATGTGGCCGAAGAGACGGTGCAGCAGATTCGCGAATATCTCAAGTCGACCGCTCCTGTGGGTGAATATCTGGCCGATCAGATTTTGCTTCCGCTGGCGCTCAGTGCGGCGCAACCAGACACCGTTCGGACCAAACGCGGCGGTTCTTTTCGAACACACAAACTCTCACGCCACTCGACCACTCATATCGATATCCTGCGAACGCTGTTGCCGGTACAGATCCATGTCGCAGAGCTGGAATCAGATCAAGTTGTGACGGTCTCACCCGGTGATGCGGTTTAGCTGAACAACGCCGACGCCTGATGTTCTTCCTGCCTTCTGAGACAGAATGTTTCGCAGGTCGCACCGGTTGTCAACGGGTTCCGGCAGTTCAGCAACTGCTGGATACGCCGTCAGAAGCAGATGGGATAGCGCGACGTCGCCAACAACATAAGTTCCATCGGCAATTTTGGTCAACGAGCCAGCCCCGTATCATCAAACCCCGCGCACAATGCAGACTAGCTTTTCCCGGTTCCTGTGTTTCTGCAGGGTGCTGCCGTGCCGCACACATCGCAACCGGTTGATGACTTCTGTGGCGTTGATTGACTTCGACAATGTTGAATGCGATCGTTGATGACAGCCAGCATTCCCGGATGAAGACCGAATGGTGCGGTGACGAACCATGGAATCTCGGGATGCTGTTCCGCCGCGGCGGCGGCAAGGCGAGGAATGTCTTCGGTCCAGTGGCGACCAGGCGACAGAAAATACGGAAACACAACAACCTCCGTCGCGCCACGAGCCACACAACGATCGAAGGCCTGCGCAATCGAGGGTTCGGCGAGTTCCATATGAGCCGGCTCGACAATCGAAAACTCCGACTGCGCGGCAAAGCGAGTTGTCGCTTCGTGCAGCATCTCGTTGCTTTCACGACGCCGCGATCCATGATCGACAATAATAACGCCAACAATTGCGGACATTCGGACCTCAAACATTCCCGACAGAGTGGGCAATCAACGATTCCCCCGTTTTTTTCGCTGAACACTTCCATGAAGGATACCGGCTACGCCGCCGATGTCGATTGATCGATTTGCTATCGCAGCGAATGCTCTCCAAACATTGATGGCTCGAAAGCCGGAGATTACGAAGACTTCAGGCACGATCAGCGGGGAAGGGCAATACGTCTTTGATCTGCTTTGATCCTGTTGCGATCATCACCAGACGATCGAAACCCAGGGCGACACCGGAGCAATTGGGCAAGCCGGATTTCATGGCAGCCGCCATGGCGGGCGCGCCGGGAAGAGTTTTCAATTCGCTTTCGCTGCGAACCGCGTTCTGAGCATCCTCGCGGCGCTGCAACTCGTCGACATCCGTAAGTTCCTGGTAGCCGTTACAGAGTTCAATACCGTCGATATAGAGTTCGAATCGCCGTGCAACCCCGGGATGAGTTTCCGAAGTCTGAGCCAGAGCGGCCTGGCTGGGAGGATAATCACAAAGAAACTCCGGAGCCGATTGTTCTGACGTCCTGCTGCGTCCCAGATCCGGTTCAATGGCAAAGGCCAGCATGGCATTCAGCAAATCATCGCGCTGATCGGACGAACAAGTCTCCGGCAGCGGAATCTGATGCTTGCGGGCGATCTCCAGCAATTTGGTTCCGGTGGCAGCATGCACGTCGATTCCGAAAACTCGCTCAAAGGCCTGAGCATAAGTCGTGCAGCGGAAATCTCCCGCCGCCCAGTCCGCCGCAAGGTCTTTTGCGGTTACTTCGGCTGCCGCAGCAACACACGCGCGAACGAGCTGCTCGGTGAGTTCAATCTGCTGGTGCCAGTCTGTGTCGACTCCGTACCATTCGATCATCGTAAATTCGGGATTGTGGCGAGTCCCGGATTCGGCCGCTCGGAAAACCCGACTGACCTGAAAGATCGAACCACTGCCAGCCGCCAGCAAACGTTTCATGGCGGCTTCCGGCGATGTCTGCAGAAACCAGCGTTCGCCGGAATGCCGTACTTCGATCGGTTCCAGCCACGCATCGATCACGATGTCTCGCGACAGGCATGGAGTTTCAACTTCCAGATAACCTTGCAGTTGAAAGAATTCGCGCGCGGCTTTCAACATCGCTGCGCGGGCGTGCAGCATTCTCAGCGAACAGGAGGGACGCCAATGGAATTCGTGGTTCACTCAGAAAGCCTTTGCCGATTACATGACGGACTGGTGCACTGGAGTACTGGTCACAAAATACGGCCGACTCCGACGCCCCTGCAAAAGGTCTCCTGAAAAGGTCGTCCTGCATTGCTGCACGAACTCTCCGCGAAAGTTGCTTAGCGTCATGATCTAACCGAGACCCATCACGGCCTTCACCGCGCGAGCAAGGCGGCGAATGCCTTCTTCGATGCCCTCGACGGATTGAACTCCAAAGCTGAGTCGCATTTCGCAGCGAGGTCTTTGCGGCCAGTCCATTGGATAAGCCAATTCGCCAGGCACGTACATGACTTTATCCACCTGCGTCGCGCGGCGAAACAGCTCGCTGCTGAAGCCTGTTTCGACGTGATCGGGAAGCTTCATCCAAACGTACATTCCGCCAGAAGCACGGACCCACGACACGCCAGGCACATCGGCGAATTCCCGCTCCGCCGCCGCCAGCATGGCATCCCGTTTCAGGCGATAGCTTTTGCGGACAGTTTCCACATGGCGTGCATAAACGCCATTCTTGAGCACTCGGGCCACAATATGCTGATTCAGATGCGCCGACCCAAAATCTTCGTTTCCTTTGAGATCCGACACGGCCTTGACCAGTTGCTGCGGCAGAACACCAAAGCCGACGCGAATACCAGGTGAAAAACTTTTGGAAAATGTCTGGGCCAGAATGACAGTCTCGCGAGTTTTATCGAACGACCAGATACTCGGTGCGGGCTCACCATCGTAGATGAGTTCTCGATAGGCGGCATCTTCCAGAAGCAGAATCCGATTGCTGTGCGAATACCGTTGAGTAATCTCCAGCAACTTCGGACGTCGTTCGACAGACACACTGATGCCGGAAGGATTTTCAAAGTAGCTGACAACATAAACCAGGCGAACACGATGCAGTTGGCCTTCTGACTCAAGCTGCTGCAGAGTTTTCTCCAGAGCCTCCGGGCACATTCCATTATCGTCGGCATGAATCGGGATAATGCGAGCCCCCGCCGCCTGCAATACACCAATGAACACGAAGTACGTCGGCGCCGCGACCAGGCAGATATCGCCCGGGTTGAAGAGTGCCTGAGAAACAAGAGACAGAAGTTGCTGAGAACCAGTCGTCAGCATCAACTGGGAAAGAGGTAAATCCTTGAGCCCATCCGGATGCTGCTCAAGCTCCGCCAGATAACTGCGAAATACTCGACGCAAAGGTTCGGGACCGGGAGTAATCCCATACTGCAGAATCTTGCGCCCCGCGGCGACATCCGACAGCAACTCCGCAACGGTCTCCCGAGCGGCTTCGACGGGAAGAGAATTCTCATCGACAAGACCCGCCGCCAAAGAAATGCAATCGGCGTTCTCGACAGCCTGTTGCATCAAAAAGCCGATGGCCTGATCTGCAGAACGCTGAGCATGCTCGCTAAGTCGAAGAACGGGGGGCATAGTTGACTGCTGCCTGAAAGGAAAAAAGGACGTTGGGGAAGTTCCCGAGCCTGTAGAGCTTATGGTGAACTGTCAGGTTCGTGGAAATCGAGCCGCCACGGCCAGATCTCAAATATCGAACAATACACTCTCCATAAGTAGGAACCGCACCGTTCCCAAATTCATTTTAGCAGGTACAGGAGTTGCGTCGAAGCGTGCTCAGAACTGGGACGCCTGGAGACCCAAGAGTGCATCTCGACCGAGGCAGGGCGGACCGCTTGAATTCGGAATTCTCCGAGCCTTCTCGACCAAACCGGAATGGCAAATCTCCCGCTTTCGGCTCGCCGGTTATTGGTCTCATCTTCGAGGTGAAGGAAAGGATGAAGCATGGATAGCAACAAGTCGGAACGACCGCGAATTGACTCGAATAAGCGATGAGGAATGCATAAAAACCGGAAACAATGGCATCGTCCGCTGCAGAAATTCTGCAGGCATTAACGAGCACTAACTTGAGGATTCATGGTATTCGCCAGCCACCAAACTTCAGTTCACCGACCATTAAGCTTCACAACGAACGCCTCCGCTCTTGCTCGCTTTCGCGGACTCAACCGTGGATTGTCCAAACGCAGCGCGAGTTCAAAGCAGAAGCCCGCACTGCGATGGTCATCCTTCGCGAGATACAGCAGACCGCGATTGAAGTGCAGCCACGCGTTATCCGGCTGGATCGATAGGGACTCGCGAAATGCGGCTTCTGCTTCGTCATAACGAGCCAGCCCGGTCAGTGTCTTGCCGAGACCGCTCAAGCTATACGGCAATCCCGCGAGGCTGCTTTTTCTCGCCAGTTTTACCGCGGTTTCCAGATCCTTCAGAGCCAGCTCATACTCACCCAGCTCGGCGTAGACCTGACCACGGCCATTGAAGGACGCCGCATCCGGTTCTTCCTGAATGTCAATCAGGTGAGAATAGTCCTGCAAAGCTTCCACGAAGCAGTCTGAATACCAATACGAGCCCGCGCGGTAACGATAGGCCGCATAATTCTCCGCATCGATGGCGATCACATCTGATGCGGCCTGTATTGCGGCGGCAAACTGTTCATTTCTGTGCGCCAGATATGCCTTCATAAGCAACTGCGAAATCTCAATCGCCTGAGCATGCTCCGGCGAGTTCCTCGTCGCCGCATCGAGATCCTGCTGAGAACGGTCGTGCTCGCCTTTCTGATCAAGAACGATGCTGCGACCGATCAACGCCGGAGTAAACTCCGGATGGCTCTTCAGGATCGCTTCGAAATCTTTCTGAGCATCGTCGATCTTTCCGAGTTGCAGCTTCAACTGCGCTCGTGACAACAAGGCCGGCAAGAGCTCGGGCAACGATGCCAGCACCGAGTCTAAATCCTTCGCTGCACCTTTGAGATCATCTTCACTCACCAGAAGTTGAGACCTGTCCAGTCGACAGGCCGCGTCTTCCGGATCGAGCAGCAAGGCCTTATCCAGCAACGCCAGCGCTTCACGAGTCTCCCCTTTTAGCCGATGAACAATCGATCGGCCGCGATAGGCATCCACAAGCGATGGCACATGTTTCAGTGCGTGTTCAAAATCTTGTGCAGCCAGTTCCAGATCACCCTGATTCAGGTGCAGAAACCCACGAATCACCCGTGCGTGAGCCCATCCGTCCGCTTGCGTCAACACCTGATCCATATCCGCAATGGCACTTTCGGATTGACCGAGTTTCGCTTTCGCTCGGGACAGATGAAATCTGGCAAATACGTTGTCAGGATTCTTTTCTAACGCACATTCGAGATCCTCAATGGCCCGCTCGAACTCCTCCTGCATCAACCTTGCGACGCCCCGGTAGAAAAAGATCCTGGGAGAATCATGACCATTGGCAATCGCCTGTTCCGAAACGGCAATCACTGACGCCGGATCATCACTCTCGAGGAAAATGCGAGCCTTCATTTCCAGTGCAAAACCAGACTCTGGATCGTTCTGCAACAGAGATTCGCAGTCTTCTTTCGCGAGTTCCAGTTTGCCCACATCCGTCAGGGTATCAGCTCTCATCAGCAGCAGGACTGGATGGCCGGGTGAAACCCGCAACGCTTCCGAAAGAGCTGCGATCGCCTTATCAGGCTGCTGCAGTTGATTCAGAACTTTAACCTTGAGCCGTATTAACTGAAGCGACATCGCGCCGTGTGCCTCAGCCTGCCTGATATCTTCCAGCGCCTGTGAGGGCTTCCCCTGCCGCTGAAGAATCTCGGCACGCAACTGAAAAGCATCAGCGTAACTGTGGTCTTTCAGGATTGCCGTGTTGACATATCCAAGGGCAGCGCCCTCCTCTTTCAATGCGTCAGCCACATGCGCGGACGTCAGCCAGAATCTTGCCGATCGATTCTCTTTGGGTGCAGACTTAAGAGTCTGTTGGGCATCCTGTGGACGCTGCATTTCGAGTTGCAGGTGGGCCAGCAGGGCATAGGCTTCTGTGAACGTGGGAAACTGCAGCAACAGTTGCTGACTCAGAGCAGCCGCACGTTCAACCTGATCCAGGACATACAGAATTAAGGCCAGTCTGTATTTCAGAAAGCCATTATCAGGAGAAATCAGAATCTGCTCTTCAAGCACGGCAGCGGCTTCCAGGCGATGGTTCTCAGCCACCAGCAGATCAGCAAACTCCACAGCCACTGAATCGGGGAGTTCGCCAAGCGTTCTCCAGGCGGCGCAATCGTCGGCGGTAATAACGCGAAATTCTTCCGAAGGTGTGATCTCGAAAATCTGCATCGCAAGTTCTGAATACGTGCCTCCTGATGTCCACGCCAGCTTGTCTTTCCAACTGAGGAACGGGTTAGTCAGTTGATTGAGATTCTGCACACCCTTCTCTTTGCAGCGACGATAAGAAAACACCAGCGGCCCGCGCACAGCAATGGACGGCAGGCTCCTCAGTTCTGGAATGAGGCACTTTCTTATAAACTCGGAGTTTCTGGAAATCGCCTGAATCTCGAACTCACATCGGCGTCCCGGCAGCAGCGCGAAGTCGATCTGAACGGCGGTTTCCTCATCCAGTTCTGCATTACGCAGGGTCTGAGTTGTGACCTTGATGATTCTTTCGATCAGCAGCTCCAGCAATTGCGGATGGACTTCCGACTTGCCCAGTTCCGCGAAACTGGTCCAAAACTGAAAGCTCTCAAAAGATTCGAAGCTGTTGTCCAGAATGTGCAGAGGCAGATTAACGTGCGTCGAGACTGTTGAGTCTCTCAGTGGGACTTCAGCAAGCAGATCAGGCTCGAGCGTCCGAAGAGCATGAATGTGGGGGACGGTTCTGAAGAATTTGTCAAGCTGGACACGACGTTCGGCAACCGTGATCCGTTTCGGTCCCGGGACAAGAACGGCGATGCCCGCAGCAAACATCGCCACGATGAGGCAGGGCAACCAAAGCTGTCCGGCAGCCAGAATGAAAGCCGCAAAGATGGCCACGGAAAACAGCCGCCATCTGAGTTCAACCCCCTTCAGCACAAAGGGCGGTCGTTTCGCACAGGCCGCACAGACAGGTACCGGCACGACACACCGAAACACCTGATTCTCTAGCGAGACTTTCAGCAAATGATCGGTCGAATGGCCGCACGACGTGCACACGGAATTGACCGGCAATTGATCCAGTTCTCGGCGAAGCTCATGCAAAATTCGCAAACGCTCACGCTGCACCTGAGTACTGTATTCAGGAACGCCCCCATCGCTCTCCGCGTGCTCCGGGTTTGCTGAATGAGCCGTTGACATGACCTGAACTCTCAAAAGCTGGCCTTAATCGTCCTTCGTCACATCGCCCCCTCAACCCGACTTCCCGCGGAGTGATTCGCGGTGTGGCACTTCCACCGACACACGAGCAGAGTCCGGAGTTGCTTAATGGTTCTGCAGACCGTCAGACTCTCCGGATTCGTCCTGTGCCAAACTCCATTGATTCCGAACCATACCAATTTTTCTTTCGACCTTCGCCAGCGTTGCCAGTTTACGATTTACGTTCGCCGCTTTCCGCTCCGTGATCGTGACCAGCAGCGCCCATAGATTATCGCGATTTTTCAAGTCCGGGACGCGTCCCTCCCGCATCGCTCGAAAGCACGAATCGAAGACAGACTGAGCGACATCTTCCCCTTCGATGACTCGGCGAACACAACTCTTGAGTTGTTTGTTGGCCAGCGTTACCAGTCGAGAATAAAAGTGATTCCAGATCGGCGCTGCCGCCCTCGGATCTCCGTCACGCAGCAGATGGATAAACTGACTGACCGAATGTTCTGACATGGCACTGATGTTTCCTCCTGATGAACGCCTGCTGAAGTCGTCAAACTGACCTTTCGTGCCGGAATTCGAGGCAGAGGAAAGCCGCGGAAAACGAAAAGGCTGATTTCGTAAAGCAGCGATGCCCCTTGGAACTCACCCCGAAAAAAAACAGATTGCATTGTGGTTGAGTGTGAAGAACGGAAGCAGACTTACCGCATTCTTCACTCCGCCAATCCCATCTGGAAGGCTCCTTCGGGTAAGTCGCGGCCGGTGAGTTGCCGAAATTGCAGATTAAGATTTGTGGCGAAGACGGACATGGGATCGATGTAGCGAGCACCTCGGGCACTGGCCTCTTCGGCGAAGGCAGAACCCACCATGCCAACCGTCAGATCCACAACGGTCATTCGTTCCCGAATGATCATGGGATTAAGCTGCCCTTTGGCTGTGCCGCATTCCATACCGAAGTCAGCGATCACCAGAGTATCCGTGCGATTGTCATGAACCGCGTTCCACGGAACGTGTCGCACACCGGCTTCGCGAGCGATGGTGGCCGCTCGATTGTCAGACGTTCCCGCAACACTGACTGCGGCGCCTTTGCTGACGAAGAATTTGGCCGCACCACGAGCCATTGCAGAATGACCGATCACGGTGAACGAACCGCGACTTGTCCATTCTGCCTGCCCTGTGACGGCCCTGCCAGTCTGATCGATCGCTTCGAACAGTGTATTAATCGCCTTCCAGCCGTTGCCACCTTCCATAAGGACGTCGACGCGTTCCGATGCTTCGGCCAGTTCATCTTTGACCGCAGCCATACCAGTCAAATCTCCACTGTAGCCAGGATCCACGATCAGACCGTTGATCTTCATTTTCTCCAGCATCTTCGGAAACTTGCTCAGGTCACCAGGCAACAATGGCAGACAACGTATGGGCTTCTCCATCAATTGGAACGCCGCATTGAGAACTCGGCAGGCCACGTTCTCTGAATCCCCCGCCCCAACAACACCGAGGAATCGCGTCTTTGCGCCGATCTCGTCCCATCGATAATCCTCTTTCAATTGCCACACCGTTGGCTGCTTCGGATACGCTTCCATGCCGCGTTCGAGTGCTGCATAAATCCACGGTGAACCATACTTGCGTCCCAGCAAAGAAAACGTCAGGCCCGATCGACCAATACCGATCCCGACAATCGGCACTTCGCGCTGCTGAGTGACTGCGGCCAGCAATGGCCAGGCTGCATCCATGTCTTCTGTCAGCCATGTAAATTTGACGACGTCTGCTTTGGCCTTCCAGCATTGCTCGAAGACCTCGTCGATTTTTGAGAGAGGACGATTTAGGCTGGTGAACGAAACAACTCTCTGTGTCTTGCCAAACCGCGGAATGCTGTTCGCAATCTCAAGGTCGAGTTCAATATAAGCAGGGCCAGCCACAATCGCCTCGCGAAGCAATTGAATTCGCTGTTGCTCCGTTCCCTTCCAGTTACCGCCGTCTTTTTCACTGCGGCAGGAAACCATAATCGGCTTGTCGACCATCTTGACGAGTTCACCGACATTGGGCTCGTTAATGAAATGATCCAGACATAATTCAATCAGGTCGCAATGTCGGGATGCATTCAGAAGATCGGCAGGGGCCAGAGTTCTCGATTCGGGAGTTACAGTAATGCAAATCATGGAGTGATCTCGTGTGGAAAAACGATTCTGACTGAACAGTCACTGATTGTGATGAAGAGATGGGACGACTGATAAAACCGAGGCCGAATCCCGCACAGACCTGCGGTCAGTGAGAAAGGTGATCACAAGGAATGCCCGGCCCGCTTTTACGAGTGCTTCTGCTTTTCGTTGTTGCTTTTAAATGCTTGACTGCAGAGCGTGATGATCGTTTTAGCATTTGAAAACCCGCCCCGCCAAACAGGTCGACGCACTTTGCCAGCCGGATACAGAAATAACAATCATAATGGGCATCAGTGGAGCCCGCATCCGAGTATCCGTCCAATAAACCGAATGCATGACGAGAAACGCAAGAATGACCAGCCAGAGCATGACCATCAGGCAATGCTGTGGCGACCGCTTTCCAAAGCACGCCCTGGCAATCTGCAGAATCAGCCCGACCCACAGCATCGCGTACCAAACCATCACGAGAGATCTCGACAGGCCGCTCCCTGCGGAAGAATCCGCCGTGGAGGTCGCCCAGAAACGTCTCAGTCGCAACGCCGATGCCTTCAGGAAACTTGCGGGCTCAGCTCGAATCGCGGCCATAGCTTGTGAGTAATACCAGGCATCAGCCGCCGGTTCATTCGTCGCTAGAATTCCCTGGCTTTCAGACTCCCGAATCATCCTCTTTTGCCACGCATCCAGTCCCGTACCGTCCCACGGGAATTCATCCGCGCCGTTGATAACATCTCGATAAAAATCAGGATTGTTGCCGAGCGCCAGCGTGTAGCCTCCATGAGTTGTCGCGGGGATAAAATGATGAAACTGCATCGCATTGCGGACAACCCACGGAAACATAACAAAACCCGCGACCACGGCGGGAATGAACAAACTCACAAGCCTGGAAAGGTCGCGGGCTGACGCCACGGGGACTGAAGGAGAATTCGTTGAGCAAACTACTGCTGAAAGTCTGGCTCTAAGGTCACACCACAATGCGTAAAGAGTCACGAACACGCAAACGATCATGACGACCGGTCGAATCAACGTGCCAAGTCCGAAGACTACTCCGGACAGAATCCCAGGCCACATCGAGCTTCGATCACCAACAACGCCACCATTGCGAAATCTGTGAAAAGCCACCACCGCAGCCAGCAGAATCGCAGCGCAGGGGACTTCTGTCATCGGCAAAATGGAATATCGAAGAAGTAATGGATCCAGGACGACGGCCAGAACTGCCAACAGCGACCAGCGTTGATTCATCCCGGCCTGCAAAGCCAAAGTCCTTGTCAGCAGAAAGATAATCATGGACGAGACGAAACTGACAATACCAACGGCCACTGGATCGCTGAACCCAAAGGCGATCAGTCCGCCAAGAATCACAGGGTACGCAGGCGGTCGAAAAGCCGTGGGACAGTCCGTATAAGGCCCATGAAACCCTGCTCCGGCGGCCACGGGTTTTGCGTGAGCCAGATAACCATCATTGTCGGCCAGCAGATCCTCCGATTGATAACAGGCCAGAACAAAGCGCAGCGTCAGACCGAGTGCCAGCAGCAGCCCCAGTGCTAGTTGTGAACGCGGCATGAATCCTCAATCGGTCCCTGTGGTTGTTAAGTTCTTTAAAGCTGCCGGAGCATGCGAGAGTTGCCTGATGGTATCATGGGGACCTGCCGTTTACAGAAAGTCTCCAAGACTTCGAAAGACCTCGAAGGACAGTGGTTCTGCTTCGCGGGCCTGTGTGGACTTCCAGAAACCCCGGCATCCAACCGAAATCCCTCGCCCAAAGTTATTGCGGTTCCCTCTCAGTAAAGCGAACTCGCTTCCGTCTGAAAAACCGTTTCGCCGCAAAACTCTGCGACAAACACTGACCAGGGCGGAAGATATCGCAACACCTGACTAAATGCTCGGCCAGCCTTTGAATCACCCCGCAAATTGATCGGCACTGCCAGCGCGAAGGATGCTGTCGAAGATCTCAGTTGAAGAATGGAGTCATGGACCAGCACGGTGAAAATTTAAATGTTTCTCCAGTCCTGCACGGCCTCTGGCTATCATCCCGGAATCACAACGAAAAGCCTCTGCCACGTTCCGAAACAGCGTCCGGAACAGGAAGCACGGCTCAAATCCAACGCGTCCGTTCGGGATTGCCACAACCAAGAGTTGCCTTTCCTGCCGTTATGGCAAGGCTTTTGCGGACGTAGGGCGGGTTTGATCGAAACTTCGTCCCATCTTATTGCCCAACCTGCCTTTACCCGTTTTGCCTTGTTCAGATAGAATCGCGAAGCTGCGGGGTTAGCCCCGTGCCTCTGGCACACTGGGAGTTCTGAAGAACGGAGTTATTCCCGGCGGGCTGACAGCTATCCAGAACTTCAATACCCTTTCCTAGTTCAGTGCAACAGCGTGCTTCAAATTCAGAGCCTGATACTGAGTTTGCAAAGCACGAAGTGACACCTGAATCCCACACGACCATTCGGTGATTAACGCATGAAGATTCTACATCATCTGACACTGTTGCTGGCGACTGCAGTTCTTACCATTTCCACTGTCGCAGCGCAAACACCTCAAGACGCACGAATCACAATCTCACATCCCGGCTTTGGTTCACTGAAGGCAGACCTGAAGTCTGTGATTGACCTGACGTTGCCAGCCGAGCAGACTCAGTGGGAGAATATTCAAGGTTACATCGATACGTTCGCGATCGGCATTGATGATTCCCGGCCTGTTTATGTGAACGCCATCACGGGAATTAAACCGAACACGATTGTGATCTGGATTCCACTCACAGCCAAACAGCAGCTTTTCAAAGAGTTTCGTGAGAACCTGGAGTCGCTGGGTTATGAAGTGACCCGCGATGCCAAAGATGTCACGTTGTTTATGCTCAGTCAGGATGCAGAGTCGGGCTGGATCCGAGTCTTCTCGACAGAGCGTTATGCGGCTTTGGTTTTAACTTCTGACAAAACGGCCTTGCCCGGGTTGAAAGATCTGATTCTGAAGGCAGTGCTGCCAACCGACAAAGTCGAAGGCAACATGTCCGCAGAGCTCCTGAACACTGATGTGACCGCTCCAGCACAGGCTCATCGCAAAGAAGCCTTTGGGGAAGTTCGTCGAGTCAGCATGGAAGCCATTCAGAAGCGACCGTCGGAATCTGCGACTGAATTTCAACTCCGCAAGCTGGCCGTAGAGCAGCAGATGGACGAAGCCGAACGTGTCGTCGGTGAGATCGAACGCGGCTTCCTGTCGTTCGTGATGGACCAGAAAACTCCGGGAGCACCTACGGCATCGTTGAAGCTGGCGGCAAACGCAATCCCCGGGACTTCTTTGGCCGCAGCAATCGATCAGGTGAATACTCAGCCCGACGCATTTGCGGGACTAAAGAAGTTCGAAGGCTCAGCCTTGTCAGGACGCCTGAATCATCCAGTGGACCCGATGCGACAGGCGAATTTCATTGCGTTCCTCGCGTTGACCGAGCAGGACATGGCTGATCGTCTCAAAGCATCAAAAGAGCGAAGTGAAGCCGAAAAGGCCACGTCGCTGAAGGTGACCTCGTCAGTTCTGGATGTCGTTCGCAGCAGCATTAAAGCGGGATGGATGAACGGCTTTGTCGAATCTGTGCCGGACGGAAAAGGTGACTTTGTATCCGTCGCTGCGTTCTCTGCACCGGATGCAGGCAGCCTGACCACCGTGTTGCCAGAGCTGGCCAATGCTGGCAAGGGAAACGTTGTCGAGATGAATGTCGACAAACAAGGTGACGTCGCGATTCACAGAGTGCAACTGGCCGAAGGCTACATCGATCTTGTTGATCGAGTCTTCGGTGCAAAGAAAGATCTCTTTATCGGTGTCGGTCCGGCTCATGTCTGGCTGGCGTCAGGGATTGGCGGCAAAGACAAGCTGAAAGAAACCATCGCGGGGTTGGGAGCACCGCAGAGCACCAACCACCCGGTTCATCTTGAAGTTCACTGCCTGCCCTGGGTTCAGCGTTTCGAAGAGGCTGCCAAAAAAGATCCTCCGGGAAAGACTCCTGAAGAGCAGGAAGTCCAGCGTGAGTGGGCTCGACGACGCGCTCGAGCGATTGCATCATTCCAGAACGGCGGAGATCGCATCCTTCTTGATTTCTACGTTAAGGATGGTGAAGTCACCGGCGATCTGACACTGGAACATGGACTGCTGCGATTTGCTGGAAAACTGATGTCAGCCTTCTCCAAGGCGAACTTCGAGTAAGCTCGATATGACGGACGGACCCGCCGAATTCAACGACCTCGATGGTCTTCCATTGCACGAAGACGATATGCCGGATGATGACTTCGCAGTTGAAGACATCGAACTGGCGTATCGTCAGGCTTTGGAAGCACTCGACGCGGCCGAGCGGCAGATGGGGACGGTGTTTGTCGACTTTGCAGAGAGTGCAGCAGCCAATTCGAATGACGAAGAGCAGGTCGCTCAGGGCCTGTCGATCGGTTCGCAACTTGCAGAGGATTTGAAGTCCACAGCGGCCGAAGCAGAAGCGTCCAGCCAGGCCGTCCTTATCGATGGGGTACGCCGCGTTTCGCCTCGTGAAGTGATCGAGGCGGCGATTTTCGTCGGTGGTAATGTCGCTCTGACAGCAAGGAAGCTGGCTTCTCTCAT
>JBIIIF010000379.1:0-5158 GCA_044235005.1 Planctomycetaceae bacterium
CGGAGGAACGCGAGCGATCATGCTGGCGGAATTCCCTGCTGTCATCAGAGCATCCGCTCGTTCATCGGCCGCTCCCGAAGCAAGCAGTGTCTGCCGATCTTTATCATCCAGCGTGTAGAGATCTCCGGACGTCACAAACAACGTGCGATACTCCAGCGAACTCCAGTGCGTCGCATCCTCAGCGCGAGCCACGGCCAGCGTATGCAGCGATGTCGTTTCACCGTATCCTCGCTGACCAATAAACAGAAAGATCAGACTGAACACCACAGCCAGTCCCGTGATCGCTCCATAAGTCACAAGGAAATGCAGACGACGTTGCTTTGAGAGAACCCAGCAGCCTGGGAAGATCAAACCAACATAACACACTGACAGAAAAAAGATCAGGATCCACGCATGTTCCGGCTGAGTCAGCTCGCGCATCCACATCAGCAGTTCATCATCATTGACGGTCGCTTCTTCCTGAGCAGTAGGGCTGGCCATGCCCATCTGGTTGAATGACGGCTCTGGTTCCGACGATTCCCCGTTTGCACCTGGCGGAGTCACAGCCGGAGTCACAACCTGCAGGCTCAGTCCATCTCGCTGAAAATCGTGCCGAGTCACAGTGCCGTTGCCGACGGGAAACTCCGGAAACGGCTCATTGAGAGGAGACAGGATCCCGGAAAACGACAAGATCTGGCTGTTGCCGTCCTTCAACAGATGCAGTTGACCACCGGACTTCAGCCATGACAACAGAGCCTGCTGGCGCGGTGCCTCCCAGTCTGGCACATGATCCAGAAACAACGCATGGAGACCATGCATTGCAGTTGCATACGGAGGAAAAATCTCGGCTGGCATGTGCTTGACCGTTGTCGGAGATTTTGTGGCCAATCCCTGTGGATCCAGAATGACAGCAGGCAACGAAAGCTGAGCCTCATCGGAATCTCGATTGCGATCGTAAATGGCACGTGGCTGATCCATTGAGTCGAAGGTATAAGTCTTCTCCTCTGTCTGCAGATCAAAATGCCACGTGGCTGAACTGCCGAGAATGTACGGATAAAACTGGATCCAGCGACGTGAGTTTGGGCCGATGAATACAGGCTGAGTGGAGATACCTCCAACTTCGATCAGTGCTCCCGTGATTCGTCTCAGCCGAGCATTAGCTTCCACTGGCTGATCGCTGAGATTGTCCACCAGGATTGACAATGGCATGAATTGCCCCGTGACAACTCGCCCGTCAAACCCCCAGACCACTTCAACAGCACGCAGTTGCTGACTGTCCTGAGCCATGCAGGCCGGCGCGAGCAGGCTGGCCACGACGAACAGCATCATAAAGTCCAGCATCGTCCTGTTCATGTTGCCCCTTCCGATGCGAGCGTGGCCGACGATACATTAACCCTCGGCGACCGGCTGGGCTGCCCGTCATCCAGCCGTTGAAGCAATCGCGGGGCCAGTCTGAGTGTCAATGCACGAAACAACAGCATCATCACAATATGCCACGCAAGAACCAGCAATGAAACAAGTACGGCTGTCGATCGCAATTTGGAGAAGGCATAAAACGGAGCCGTTCTGGACACACCTGCGAGAGTATTTGATGCGAGAATGCTCTCATTGGCCCAGATACTTCCGTCAGGACGCAACAGACAGGAGACTGAGGAGATCGTCGCCATCAACCGTTCGATTTTCTCCCTTCGCTCGACTTGATCTCCTGGGGCCTGACCCTGCCTTGAAAGGGAAACGTTTTCAGAGAAGCCTTGATCCTGAATTCCAAAAAAAGAACTCAATGTGGACACTCCGAAACCATATCCGAACTCGCCCGGCGTCAACAAATACGCTGAACCAGCAACCCACACACCCAAAACTGTAATGGCCGCCATGACCGATCGAGCTTGTGTCGGCGATCTTAGCCCCATCAGGGCCGAAAGCCAGACAACCAGATGCATCGACGTATAAGTCGTTGCCGTGACCATGATCGCATAAAACAGGATCGTGCCCAGTGTGTTCATTGAAAGACTTCGAATGATCTGCACAACGTCAAAGTGCATCAGCGCGAGAGTCGAGTGGATGGTCAAAATGGGAATTGAGAGCACAATCATCAGCCGATGAAGTCCGGCCACTTTCTGGCTGATAATGTCGCGGCTGGACATCGGCGTTGAAAGTAAGGCTTCGAGCGTCTCACGAGTTCGCTCCGACGAGATCATCGTCGCGGCTTTCATCGACAGAATCATGGCCGTGATCGCCCACATCAGAAACAGAAGAACTCGCAGACCGTCAAAATCGGCCGACATGGTTGCGGTGGCGAGACAGACGAAAAGAACGGGGCCTTCCAGCACGATCAGCACTCGAAACAAATAACGAGCCTTTCCGAGCGACTTCTTGGATCGTTCTCGCCAGGCCACCGGATCAAATGCCGGCAGAGAATCATAGTCTTTCACCAGAACAACACCGCCCGTTGTGTTGTCGTTCAGCTTCGTAAAAAACGTGTCGACTCGTTTGAAGATTCTCAGCAGTACAGATGAAGATGACACAAACGCTCGGCGGATCAGAAAGAAGCGAGCCAGCAGAACAAAGAACCCCGAAGCCATCAACGATGGTACAGACATTGAGATCAGCAACAGGACTCGCGCTGCCAACAGGCCACCTGCAGCCGCAGAAGATTCCTGTAAGGCGTTGACAAGAAGTTCTCGCAATGTCCCTCGGTCGTTCATGAAAATGTTGTAGTCCTCCCGGCCTCCAAACGCGAAATTCCAGACATCGAAAGGTGTAATCACCGGATACCGATAGCCGAACCCCAGAACCTGCGAGAACATCACGATCAGGCCCACGACGATGTAGGAACAAATAAACGCCGAAGCCGTCGTGGAGAACCACGAACTGCACAGCAATCCAATGCTCGCATAGAAAACGCATTCGCAGAGCAGCAGCCAAAGAGTACTCAACAGGACCGTGGTATCGACGCCTCCAAGTGAATACACAAACGCCAGAACCGGAAACGTCAGCAACAGAAACGTCAGCATCGGCACCAGACGACTGGCCAGCTTCTCGAGGATAATGGTCATCGGCGAAAGACGAGTCACAAACAGAGTGCCCAGAGTATTCCGTTCTTTTTCAATCGTGACGGCTCCGCAAATCAAAGCCGGCATCAACAATTGAACGCTGTGGAACAACATTGGTACCAATGCACTGAAGATAACTCCGCCACTGCCATTGAACTTATTGGCAACCCAGCCACCCCCGGGATTGGCCGTCTGAGAAATGATCTGCATGACTCGAAAATACTGCACCATCACAATCGTAAGGATGATGATCGCTCCGACGAAACGGACGATGTACGTTCGACGACGATTCGACAACTCAATCAGCTCTCGTCGCAGCAGCGGAAGTTCCGGAATCAGCCGAAGAAGGCTCACGCTGTTTTCCCTTCCGTCAGCTTCATAAACGCTGTTTCCATGTCCATCGCTTCCGGCTGAAACATCGTCAGCCGAGCTTTCTCCTCGACAAGCGCCTGATGCAGATCGCCCACAGAAAGCTGATCTTCGTGCAGACGAATCTCCCAGCGATCAACCTGCTTTTCGACAGAGTCCACGCCGGCGATTCGCATGACTCGATCCAACAAATCCGGCGCAGGATTCTCAACGCGCACATGGACAACTCGACGAACCTGCAACTGTCGATAGATATCGTTCACCGAACCCTGCGCGACCATTTTGCCGAGTTCCACGATGCCGATGCGAGTACAGAGCTGACTGAGCTCCGACAGAATATGACTGCTGATCAAAATCGTCTTGCCCATCTCGCGCAGGGCTTTCAGCAACTCTCGCATTTCAATTCTGGCGCGAGGATCCAGGCCGCTGGAGGGTTCGTCGAGCAGCAGGACCTGAGGATCATGCAGAAGAACGCGAGCCAGCGCCAGTCGTTGTTTCATTCCGCGAGACAATCCGTCGACGGGAGAATTGGCCTTGTGAGTCATATCGGTCAGGGTCAAAACGTCGTCAATGGTTCCCTTGCGTTTCGACACCGGCAGCTTGTAAGCCGCAGCAAAGAAATGCAGATACTCCAGAGCCGTCAGGTCTTCGTAAACCCCAAAAAAGTCCGGCACAAAGCCCATGACGTCACGGACCTTCTGAGCCTGACTCAGCACATCGAGCCCACACACCAAAGCGAGTCCGCGGAACTTTGGCTGCAGTGTCGCGAGTACTCGAAAGGTTGAAGACTTTCCGGCACCGTTGGGGCCGATGAACCCGAAGACTTCGCCCTGAGGAATATCGAGCGATATGCCTTTCACAGCTTCAAACTTGCCATAGCTGACTCGCAGATCCCGTATGCAGATCGCCAGAGGAGTCATCGTCCCGTTCGCACCCGGCGCGGAAGAACCTGAATTCGGCGTCGACGGGAAGACATCCGGCGAATTGCTTGAGGCTTGCATAGTTCAATACATTCATCGCTCAACGCGTTTTAGAATTCAGAACAGTCAATCACGATGTTGTTCAGGACGCGGATCCTCATCACGTCAAATTTTGTCCAGCAATTTGGCGACAAAGCCTCTCCAAAGAAAAACTCCACCACGGGCCAGACTCTTTTCAGGAGAAGGCTTGACCGGGGAACTGGAATCTTCGTTTAACGGCGAGCCGCAGGTGCAGGCGAGGGGCAGACGCAATCGAGCAACACCGCCAGCCAGCCACGTGCCGTAAAGCGATAAAATGAACACCCCCCGGCTTGCCTCCCGCACTCCAAGTCGGCCTCGCCCCGAAACCATCGCCCGGCGGATTCTAGAAGCCGCAATCGGCGATGTCGAGAAGGCCGAATGGGGAGACCTTTTCGTTTACAAAGCGAACAACACGTACATCAACTGCTCCGTCGGGAACTCGGTGATTCGAGGCATACTCGATCAAGCGTTGAACGAATGTCGTGAATTGCGGCAGATTTTGCCGAAGCGCATTTCCAGCAGTGTGACAGGTGTGTTCCTGTAACGTTTGACAAGTGAGCCTTAGCGAACTGGTTCGAAAGAATATCCGTAAATGGTGTGCCTGCGTTCGCCAGGGCGAACTTGTCACTCCCTACACATTGCAACGTTTTCCTGTAGTTGCGTCGCTGCTCAACGTAAAACCAGACCTCAAAATTGAACCGTTTCATTCTGGTGAGTGCTCTCCCGTGATGTACCTTCTCGCTGTATTTCTCCTTC
>JBIIIF010000145.1:0-17751 GCA_044235005.1 Planctomycetaceae bacterium
GAGTCCCGTCTTGCGAATCAGAATGGCCATCTCGCCACTGCCCACATCAATCCGAAAACTGGTGTACACAGTCCAGATCACCGACAACCCAATGATCGCCAGCAGCAGCACCGCCACCAGAGATGGTCCTGAAAGTCGAACCTGTCGACGACCGGGATACGATAAATTTCCAGAAGACATAAGGGGGAACTCCGAGTTATCAGACAACCGGCCGGCAGGGGATTTTGCCTGCTTCAACCTGAAACTTGTGCTGTTGTCCGCCCAAACGGCGGAACGCCTCACATGGATCAAAAAATCTAGGTTGCGTTCGCGTCGGCCCCCGTTTTATTCGGGATTCTCTGCAGATTCGGGCCAGACATGTCGTCCGGTCCGAACTAACTGAGCAATTGAATCGGTTGTGTGACCCGTCTGTGAACGCTGGTGCAGCTGGCTTACCGCTTCGAACCGGTATTGCTGATGTAACGGGCCAAATGCATGCTCCGACGCAATTCTTGAGACGACTGCCGATTCATGAAGCATGCCCTTCTCTAAAACATGTCTTTGTGGCTGTTCCGTTCCTGAGTTCTCTTCACCAAACTCCACATATCAGACGGATGAATCAGGAGGTCATTCGGGCACAACATGAACAGCTTGTGTGAAACAGCTACGCTATTCACTCCGAAGTAACCTGCCGAGACTTCCCTTTGCAATCATCCGCGATAACACTTTGGTCGGCTTGAAATCCGCAGCGGTCAAGAAGCACACGCATCCTTACGAGACAGCTCCTGATTCCGAGCGTTATCACCAGCAATGTCTGGAAGCATGATTATGAACGAACTGGCCCGGCTTTGGATTCCCATCATCGTTTCTGCTCTTTCCGTTTGCGGAGCCCACTGTCTGGCATGGCTACTCATTGCGCACCCTGTCCGAAAGTGGAGAACACTGCCGGAGGAAGATGCGACTGTCGAACACCTGCAGAAGTCCGGAACCGGGCCCGGCTTTTATGTTTTTCCAGGAACGCAAAGCAGATCCTCAAACGCGTCCGAGCAATCACGTCTCCAACGTCTGGAATCCGGCCCCTGGGGCACCGTAAATGTTCGAACAAGACAGCCTTGCATCGGAAGGGCTCTCGTTCAGTCAATCACCTTCTTCCTGATGACCAGCGTTTTCGTGGGCTATCTTGGAACGCTGGCTCTGAACTCGGGAGATGAGTTTCTGAGAGTGTTTCAGGTGATTGGAACCGCCGGAATTCTTGCCTACGCTTTTGGCGGCATTCCCAACGCAATCTGGCTGGGGCTGGATTTCCGATCTGCCATGATCGACGTTGTTCAGGGCAGCCTTTACGGTCTCATCACAGGCGTCGTGTTCGGGATGCTGTGGCCGAGTTAGCTGGACAGCGCCATGTTTGACGACTCAGATTCACCGAAGGAGTTTCCTGACCAGAATTTGCCGAGTGAAACAGTGGCCCTTCTTCCCCTCGGGGGAGAAGGTGGCCGTTAGGCCGGATGAGCTTTCGCGGGTGGCAGTGGTCCCAAAACTCGCCCCTCACCCCAGCCCTCTCCCCAAATTTTTCGCGTCCATCCTGCCATCTAACAACACGCTCTCTCTCCGCAAAAAATCGAGCGAGAGGGGGCAACATGGCGCTGTCCAGTCAGGAACAGCGCAAGAACAACCTCGGGCTTGAATCAAGCGGAGACCGAGAATGGACGCGCTGGCACCAGGATCATCGAGCTGCTCTCAACTCTCAACCCACACTGCGCAGACTGCAACGGTGCGGCCCAGCATATTGTAAACTGTGAGAACTGACTTCAGGCCTTCGGACGCAGGTCAACAATCTCGGAAGAGAACCCGGAGATCTTGTTGTCAGCGAGCGCGACCTGCCCGACTTTTTCGGCGATACGGATCCCCACGCGTTTTGCCGCCCCGCGAGTTTCCGTAATGGTGTTGCCAGTGAGCTGAATATCTTTCGTCTGGCCGGTCACTTCGATTGCAGAGCCATCTTCACTGCCGTTGTTTTCGATGATGTTGTTCTCGATGACATTCCGATTGGCCCAGAAATCGATACCTCGGTTCTCATCCCGAAACAGAATCCCAAACTTGCCGCTGTTGCGGATCTGGTTATTTCGCATCACATTGTCGGTGTCATTGTGTCCGATCGACACACCATACAAGGTGTTGCCATCAACCACATTGTCTTCCGCAAGGCCGTACTTGACGCCCCAGCACCAGAAGATGCCCTGACTGTTTCGTTCCAGTCGGTTTCCGCGAATGATTGGTCGCTGCGACCCTGAGCCCGGATGGACACCAAGGTCCGTGTTGTCGTGGCTGTGGCAGTTTTCTACCATGACATCATGACAAATCTGGAAGCTGATGCCGTCACCGTTGTAGTTACGAGCTTCCACGTTGCGGAAAACATACCGATTGCAATCCTGCAGAAAGACGCAGCCACCGTAGTTGCCGTTAAAGTTTTCGCAGTTCGCACGATTACCATCGAGCGTAATGTTCTCAATCAGTACGTCTGACGTATGTTCGCTGGTTAACAGCGGGAACAGCGATGCGCAGGTTGGCTTGCCGCTGGTCCAGAGATTTTCGCGAAGTCCGTCGTTCAGCTTGAAACGATTTCCGTTGCGAGCCACCAGAGTTCTCTTAATGACCGTCGGACCGTGGTTATGCGGATTCGTCGCCTGCAAAACGATGCCGTCACCGACCTGAAAAGCGTTCGCTTCCTTCACGGTGATTTCCTGGTCATACCAGTCAGAGTCGGCCGTGACATCAGTACGCACCGAAGCACCTCGGGTAATCACCGAGTCTGCTCCGCTGCCCAGCAGGCGAACTCGGGAAGGCAACCACACGGCATTACGAAACGTATAGGTCCCGGGCAGTACTTTGACCGTGCCTCCGCCGAGCCGAGCGACATAATCCAGAGCCGCCTGAATGACTCGATCACTCTGGCCGGTCATATCGCCGGATTTTTCGCCAACCGTGATTGTCAGACGTTCGTCCCAGTTCGGTTCAAACCGCTCGTCGCCATCCGTTGCACGCGGGTTCTTTACGACGGGAGGATCGCTGGCATGAACCCCACGAAGAATTCCTGCACCAGCAATGGCCGCTGCGGCGGTGGAAAGAAATCGACGACGTCCCGTGAAGGATGGAATGTTAAGCATGAAGTCACTCCGGTAAGTTTCAGCGATCGAAGAAATCCAGAACTGAGTCAACGGGTGGGGTGTTTCGGGAACGATGATTTGTACCCGAAAATGCCGGCTGTCAGTAGCGTGCGGAGACGGGTCTTGAAGGACGGGTGCAGTCGCGCACCCCAGGTCCTGCCTGCCGGGCAGGACTTCGCGGCTTGCCGCGACCCTCGTGCATGTGATGACACTATACGGCCTACAATCCTCGCCCAATTGCGCGCAAGGTTCGCCTGCGGCGAAAGTTCTTTCCGGCAGGACCTACTTTAACAGCCATCCGCAACAACACCCTTGAAGGTCCGGTGTCAACTTGAACTGCAGGCGATCGTTTCAAACTTCGAGATGTGCGTTTCTCCAGTGTGGCGACCTGGCAGCTTCGAGAATGGATTACACTTGAGGCCGCTTGCTGATCCTGGCCCCGAGTTGTTCTACTTCTCTTCCTGCTTCTGTTTGTTCATCAGCACCTTCACAGTGTACCCCCCGACGATTTCGCCATCCTTAAGGTACATCCAATCTGACAGTTGCGAAACCCTCATCGTGACTTCATCGCCGAGCTTCAGATCTTTGACCCACACGGGATCATTTCCCAGACGCCCAACAACCGTGTCCCCTTTGATGGAAACAACTTCGACCCACATGAATTCTTTTTGATCCGGAGCGTCAAACGGGAACTTGGCCGAGAAGCTTTCGGAGTTCTCCGGCTTTTTAGCGAATACTTTGACAAACTCGGGCCATGTTTTGCGTGCTTCCGCTGTTGCGGCCAACATTTCCGGATCATCACCAGCCGCACCGACGACCGCGGCATTGGAAGATTTCCGCAGAGCTTTCAGGGCATCAGGCTCTCTCATAGCCGCAAGTACTTCATCGCTGCTGGGCAGCACGATGTTTTCTGACGGCAACAAGACGCCGACGGTATTCTTGTCGACCATTTCCGCGGCAAGGCGAATGATGCGAGTCATCTCGGCGTTCTGCTCGGCGGCCGATTTTTTGTGGATATCTCCCATCAGATCCACGGACAACCACGCTTTGTGTTCCTGCAGCATCTTACGAGTGCGCAGTTCGGCCACTTCGTTCAAAGCCTCGGCTTCGATGTACGGCGTTGTTTCAAGGATCACCATGCAGAACGTGCCCTGACACTGAATCACGAAACCAGGACCGCCCTTGACGACAAAGTCCGTTGCGTCCTTCTGACCGTCGTCGCCCAATGAGACTTTTTGCTTCCACGCCTTCTGGATAAAGGCAGCCACGCCCTTCTCGGAAAGCGTTGGCAGTTTTTTCTGGAGCAAAACCACAGACAGCACAGGAGCGTCATCTTCGCTCTCGCCTGTCGATTCGGCCTTCTTTGAGTCTTTGGCTTCATCGGCGTACGCGAGGCTGGTCAGCGCGGAACTGCTGGTCGCCATAGGAAACAGAAGAGCAAGCCCCAGCAGGAGCGTGATATGACGCAGCATGATGTAAAGACTCCGTTCGATGGTTCTGAATATCCGTAACGAAAACATACAGGCAGAGGAACGATAAGCCGGGTTCTGTCGAGGGCGTTCATTTCTCTACAATGTTGATTACTCAACACCTTTAGCAGCCGACCCGAAGGTATGACGAGCCGAACCGACTCGTGGCCGTCCGAAGACGACCGTCCCTTCTGCTTGGCCTTGCTCCCGATGGGGTTTACCCAGCCGACTCGGTCGCCCGAATCGCTGGTGCGCTCTTACCGCACCGTTTCACCCTTACCTCTAAAGGATCGCGAACGATCCTCCGATTGGCGGTTTACTTTCTGTTGCACTTTCCCGATCCTCGCGGACGGTGGGCGTTACCCACCACCGTGTCCTGTGGAGCCCGGACTTTCCTCTGAACCGTGAAGCCCAGCGAACGCCTGTCCCTCTGCCTGTGCTGTTATTGTCGCAATCCTCATTGGATTCGCAACACACGTTGCCATTTTGCAAAGTCGGACCGCGTCTAAGGCCCCAGCGAACAAATAACCTACGCACCAACTCATGGCGAGCGGTTTGCGTTAGCCGACCGGTATGCCGTTCTACCGGCCGGTTCACACCGGGCCGCTCGCCAGGCTGGTACCTTATTTCTGCGCCGCTGCCCTAAGAGTCGTCAAAATCTTTTCGAGAGATTTTTTTCCGTGAGCTGTTGAATTTTGTGTCGGCCCGCGTCAAAGAGTTTGACCGGGGGAAACAAAGGCAGTACCCTCCCCGGGACGTGTCGACTTTCAGAATGGCAGGCAAATGGTTTCCTGATTCTGCTCAAACTTTGGCGGGAAATCTGCCGTAAGTCATGTTGAGCCAATGGTCGACGGGCCGATCGATTCTTGTACTGCGACACTTTTTTCTGCATCACTCTTCTGGATTCACGTGATTCAGAGGATGTTGAGCATCTGAACGACAACGGAGATGCCATTCACATGCTGGGTCAGCTTATTCCTGTCGGTGGTGGGGACCCTATTCCTCTGATGAGCCCAAAGTTGCTGATCGGTCGGCGATCGTCGTGCGACATTAAACTGGACTTCCAGAATGTCTCGTCACACCACTGTGAACTTGAGCTGAAAGAAGGATATTGGCACATCCGCGACCTCGGCAGCAGCAACGGCATTAAGGTGAACGACGAGCGAACGCCTTCGAAGTGCCTTTCCCCTGGCGACAAAATCACGATCGCCAAGCATTCGTTTACGATCGATTACACCGTTGAGGGTGATGGACTTCCTCCGGAAGAAGAAGGCACGTTCTCACGCAGCCTGATGGAGAAAGCAGGATTGGAAATCGAACGAAGTCGACAGAAAATCAAGATGCCGGAATCTGCTCGCAAATCTGCCGAGAACAAAGGCAAACAAACTCGCCGCGCTGCCAGTGAAGACGATTTCATTATGGACTGGCTGAACGAAGAGTAGGCCGCTTCGATGACCTTTGGCTGAGGTGCTGCTTTTGTGATTTGGCGGGCGGCCGGTGTCAGCCGGCTGGTAGACCACGCGGTTGGTACTACTTCGCTACGCGGACCGGGAAGCTGACGCATCCCGCTCGCCAGAAGACTCTTCTCCAGCCGCCGAGGGGCTTTCGTGATTCTGCGAGCGGCCGGTGTCAGCAGGCTGGTAGACCACGCTTTCGCGAAAGTTTCGATGGGACCTGTTTCGGCTGATCGTCTATTTGTTTCGCGAACATTTCTTTCTCCGAATGTGTCGCTGCAAAAACGTTTTCTTCTGTGTTTGGTTCATTGAAGAAAAACCGTCCTGCTTGAACAGCGGCATCAAGTCACCTACAACGACGCTGCACGACTGATGCTTTTCTTTACCGGTTGCCCTCTTCGAGCCATCCATGGCTGACTCCACAGTAGTGTTGACGCATCACGACGAAGCACGTGCCTTGTTTGGGTTTCGTGACGAGAACCTTCGTCGGCTGTGTTCACTCACGGGCGCCCGGGTTGTGCTGCGAGGCAACGAAGTTCGTGTTTCCGGGGACGAAGAGCAGGTTCGCCATTGCACAGATTTGCTGAATCGCTGGCGCAACATTCTTCAAAATAGTCAGGAACTGACTCCAACAGACGTCGAGATTTCTCTCACGCCGGAGCCATCAGGATCTCATCGAATGTTACATACCGACGGACATCACGGCAGTCACTCGGCCGCCGATACGTTTGCGCCAAACCGGGCCGTTCAGGAAATGCGAACCGGGGTCGGCAAAGATCGAGTTGGCCAGATTCGCGCTAAAACGGACGGGCAAAAGGTCTACATGGAGGCGATTCGAAAGCACGAACTCGTTCTTTGTGATGGCCCGGCGGGTTCCGGCAAGTCCTATCTGGCCGTCGCGATGGCGCTGGAAGCGTTGCGTGCGGAGCAGGTCCGGAAGATCGTTCTGGTGCGTCCGGCCGTGGAGGCAGGGGAAAAACTGGGGTTTCTCCCCGGGGACATGTTTGCCAAAGTGAACCCGTTTCTGCGGCCCTTACTGGATGCCATTAACGACATGCTGGACCACGAACAGGTCCGCCGATACATGGCCAACGACGTGATCGAAATCGTGCCTTTGGCCTTTATGCGAGGCCGGACGCTGAATGACACGTTTATGATTCTGGATGAGGCTCAGAACACCACAACCACGCAGATGAAGATGTTTTTGACCCGTATGGGCCTCAATTCCCGCATTGTCGTCACGGGCGATGCAACCCAGATTGACCTCGAAAAAGGCGTTGCGAGCGGCCTCCAGGATGGCATTCGTCGTCTTTCTCATATCCCTGGGGTTGCCATTGTGAAGCTAACTGGACAGGATATTGTCCGACATCGGCTGGTTCGGGAGATTGTTTCGGCGTACGAAGCAGACAGCATTCAGGAATCTTCAAGGCCCTGAACGTGAGTTTTCCGGCACCAGCCAGCGCGACGGACGCACATCCGTCGGCCGTTGCTTTCATGTTCACAACCCTGCAAGAACGTTCCGCAGTTCCATCACTGCAGAAGTCTCGTGTTGTTAATCTGGATGGTTCAATGCATAAACTGGCAACGCGGTTGTTGCCGGTTCAGTCTTTCGATTTCAACGCGGGATAATCGCCATGTCGTTCTTTGGAACCCGGCGATCACGTCCCACGCGTGTCTTTCGTCCGACTCCGTCCATCTGGGATCGTCTGCTTTCGGCGTTTCGCGACTACAAAGTCCTGACGCACGTCCTGATCGCAACGTTTGCCACCGTGGGTTTGTTGTTGTCCGTTCAAGCCTGGCGGTCGCGATTTACTTATCGAGCCGGTCAGATCGCGGATGTCGGCGTCCAGGCTCGAGTCGACTTTGAAGTCGAGAACGTCCGAGAGACACAACTGAACCTTGATGAAGCCATCAAGGACGCTCCCCTGGTGCTGGTGCAGGAATCAGCCGTTGTCGACCGGCTGCAGTCATTGCTTCGCGATCAACTCAGCGAAATTGCGAACGCTGAATCGATCAAGCAGGTCCAGTTGCCAACGCTGGCAGCGTTCGGTCTCACGACCCTGGATGCCGCAGCCCAGGAGACAGCCTTCAACGTGCTGAAGAACCAGTTGCGCGATGCTGACGAATCGAAGGGCAAACGCATTGACCTGTTGATGAGTGAAGTTGAACTCCTGACGAAGGATGCTCGCAGCCTCGGTTTGATTGATAACAGTTCGGCTCGCAGTCTGCTGGGAGGAAGCGCGGACGTCGCGACGGCGGCTAACCGTACGCGAGCGATCAAAGTGGTGGATTCGTCCGGACTTGTTCTGCACAACGGTGTACTCGCGGATGTCCTGCTGACGGAGCAATTACAGGAAACCGGTCGGCTCGGAAAGTCCTGGCCAAGTCTGCAGAATTTGTCCGCAATTCAACAGGTGATTGAGTTCTGGCTGCAACAGAATTTTCGCAATCAATTGAAGCTTGACCCGGTCGCCACAGATGCGGAACTCAAGCTGGCAGGTCAGTCGGCTCCCCGAAAATTTGACAAGTACACCAAAGGCACCGTCATTGTGCCGGAAGGCACGATGTTATTGGAAACAGACGAACAGCTCGGCCTGTTATGGCTGGAGTATCTCGCTCATGAATCCAGCATCTCAAAATTTCAACGTGTGTCTCGAGTCGTCGGCACAGCAATGCTGGTCGTTCTGCTGGTGATTCTGTTTGGCGCCTTTCTGAAGTTCTCGTCGCCGAAAATGCTGGAAGAGACCAGCCGTCTCGTCATCTTTGTCGGGATGTGCATTGGCACTGTATTCCTCGGAACAATAATGAGCCGTGATCCGTGGCGTGCGGAGATTGTTCCGCTGCTCGCCGCGGTCATGATTACAGCAATTGCCTATAGTCAGGTCGTGGCCATCCTGACGGCTTTCTGTTTGTCGCTGATGATCTCCATGGCGACCGTCAGCGATCTCGGTCACTTCGTCTCTTTAATGACGATCTGCGTGACATCAATCATCCCGTTGCGACGCATCAAATCTCGGCTGGTGATGATTAAGGTGGGCTTCATGGTCTCCGCCGTTGCCTTTTATGCTGTCTGGGGCGTTGGCGTCATGCGGGCTCACGGCGCGGATGATGCCTGGCGAAACATGGGCGTCATTGTGACGGCTCTGAAGTTCGCTGGTTGGTCCCTTGTCTGCTGTTATCTGGTGGCAGGGAGTCTGCCGTTTATTGAACATGCCTTTGGCGTAGTGACGGATATCAGCCTGCTGGAATTAACGGGCGTCTCTCATCCACTGCTGCTCGAGCTGGCTCGCCGGGCTCCTGGAACTTACAACCATTCGATGACTGTGGCCTCCCTGGCCGAAGCCGCTGCAGAATCGATCGGAGCCAACGGACTTCTGGCACGCGTGGGTGCCTACTTCCATGACATTGGAAAAATGACGAAGGCCGAATACTTTATCGAGAACATGACAGAGGGATCTGAGAATCATCACAAATCTCTGGCTCCGGCGATGAGCACTCTGATCATCATTGGACACGTCAAAGACGGCATGGAGCTTGCCGAAGAACACAATCTGCCGGAACCGCTGCGTGAGTTTATCGAGCAGCACCACGGCACAACGCTTGTGGAATACTTCTTCCACGAGGCGACTCGTAAGAAAGACGGAGACCATCGAACGGACGCCGATGAATCCAGCTTCCGCTATCCTGGTCCCAAGCCACAGTCTCGCGAGACGGCGGTGCTGATGCTTGCAGATGCTGTGGAGAGTGCCAGTCGAACTCTCAAGGAACCGACACCTCGTCGAATTCAGTCGCTGGTCCACGAGATTACCATGAAGCGTCTGCTGGACGGTCAGTTTGACGAATGCAATCTCAGGATGAACGAAATTCGTATGGTCGAAGAGTCGCTCATTAAATCCCTGCTCGCTGCTCATCACGGCCGAGTTCGCTACCCGGGCCAGAAAACGGCCTAAGTTCTCGTTGAATTTCACCAACGTGAGCGTCGGAATTCGCGACCGGGACTGACGGTTCCTCGCTGGATTACGTCATCCCCTAGGTCTTCGACCAAACAGCGACAACCCGGCGGAGCACGGTACCATTTGCGGTATCGCCGCTACCCAGACCGAAAAAATTGGCCAACAAGAAGATCAGTAACCACCGTCAGAATTTAGGTCGCGGTATCTTTCGGTCGATTCGGGTGCAGCAGTCGTGGCAAGATAAGGCTGCCCTCTACCGCAGAATGGCCTGAAAAAAGACACCGTGTCTGTTGGACAGCCACCGCGGAGTTCTCATGCTGGCGGCCAGTCAATATGCTACGGCCCCGATTCCTGATCACTTGCCCTGGTCCCGGCAACCTGCAATCACTCTATGTTCAACGCATCTCTGTCGTTCAAACGCCCCGAAGCTGATCTTGCCATGCTGGAGCTTCTGGCTCTGGAATATCCCAATGTCGATGCCGCCATTGCCGAAGTCGCGCGTCTGGCGGCCGTACAAACGCTGCCCAAAGGGGCGGTGCATGTGATCAGCGACATTCATGGCGAAGACAAGAAGCTGCAGCATGTCATCAACAACGCTTCGGGAACACTTCGCCCGCTGGTTGAGGAAATGTTTGCCGGCCGCATGAATGAACAGGAGATGGCGGAGTTCCTGAAACTCACTTTTTACCCCGCCGAAGTGACCGAACGCCTTCGTCAAACACTGACTCAGCCCGAGGAAGTTCTGGCCTACGCGACGCGGACCTTGCAGCCGCAGTTAGAACTGCTGCGATATCTTGTGTCGAACTACAGCCTGCGACTGGCGACTCGATTGTTCCCCGCGGAATACAGCGAACTACTGTTAGAGCTGCTGCATTCGCCGTCCACCGAACGCGGACCAGAATTCATCGGAGCAATGCTGGATGAACTGGTCAAACGCGGACGAGCATTGCATCTGATTCATCTGGTAGGTCGACTCATTCGCAACCTCGCCGTTGACGAATTGATCATCGGCGGAGACTGCTGGGACCGTGGACCGCGCGGCGACAAAGTTGTCGAGTATCTTCGTTTGCAGCCGAACGTGGAATTCATCTGGGGCAATCACGATGCTCTGTGGATGGGAGCCGCTTTGGGCCACGAAGCATTGATCTGCACCGTCCTCCGCGTGTCGTTGCGATACCGCCGCATTGGCCAGCTTGACGAGGGTTACAGCATTCCGCTCACGCCGCTGGAACATCTGGCCCGGACGGTTTACGCCAACGATCCCGCGCAGTACTTCATGCCCAAAAGCGATGGCATGCGACCGAACGATGTGGTGGCTCGCATGCAGAAAGCGGCGGCCATTATGCAGTTCAAACTGGAAGGCCAGTTGCTGGAACGGAATCCTCAGTGGCAACTGGATCACCGACGTCTGCTGCACCGGATTGATCACGTTCGCGGCACGATTGAGGTCGATGGAACCGTCTACGAACTTCGCGATAAACTCTTTCCGACAATTGATCCGACCAACCCGTACCGGCTGACGCCCGAAGAACTCTCCTGTCTGGCGGTCCTGAAGCATTCGTTCCTGAACAGCCAGAAACTGCAGGAGCAGATTCGGTTTATGGTCGGCCATGGTTCGATGTACCTGCGACGCGACGAATGCCTGATTTTTCACGGCTGCGTGCCGGTTGACGCGGCGGGCAATTTTCTGCCGCTGAGTGTCGACGGGCAATTGCTGGCTGGCCGAAAGCTGTTTGAGAGCATCGAAACGGTCGTCCGCCGAGCTGTCGTCAATGCGGCCGAGCCGGATCTGGATTTTCTCTGGTATCTCTGGAGCGGTCCGCGTTCACCATTGTTTGGCAAGGATCGCATCACGACGTTTGAACGTGACTTTATTCAGGACAAGAAAGCCCATCATGAGTCCAAAGATCCGTACTTCTCACTGATTCACGAAGTCGAGTTCTGCGACAAAGTGCTGGCTGAATTCGGCATGGCTGCGGAAGGTGGATTGATCGTTAACGGTCACGTGCCGGTGAAGGTGGAAAAAGGCGAGTCACCTCTGAAACGCAGCGGAAAGGCGATCACGATCGACGGAGCCTTTTCCGAAGCCTATGGCGATTACGGTTATACACTCGTGCTGGAACCCAACCGAATTGTGCTGGCTGAGCACCACCATTTCGAATCCGTCGACGCGGCTGTTCGAGATGGCATTGATATCGTCCCGAACGTTCAGGAGATCCGCGTCTTCAAGCATCCTCGCTGCCTGCGAGACACCGAACGCGGTCAACGAATTCGCTATCGTCTGGAAATGCTTGAACGGCTTATTGACGCTTATCAGACCAACCGTCTGCATGAGCATACGAATCGGACGGCCTCAGATATGCTGCTCCACCGGCGCGGTAAGCGTTCCAAATAAAGCCGAAGAAAAGGAATGCGAACTGGCTGAGGGGAACAGGCCGACGGTTGACTGGCATCTTCAAAGGCATCTGTCGCGTTCTGAAACCACTTCCGACTTGTGCCTGTGAGAACTCTATGAAACGCCATCTGTTGCTGTTTTTGTGTTCGTTGACTCTACTTTCGGCGACTGCTTCCGCTGAAAAAGCCCCGAAGGCTGTTCAGTCCGGAGTTGACGACATCATAAAACGCTATGCCATGCCCGGTGGTGCTGCGGCGATCGTTGAAAATGGAAAAGTATCACTCAAGGTCGCGTCCGGCGTTCGAAAACAAGGAGACGAGGAACCATTTACCGTCGACGACAGGATTCATATTGGCTCGTGTACAAAAGCAATGACAGCAACTCTTGTCGGGATGCTGATTGACGAGGGAAAGCTGACATGGGACACAAAGATCACGGACGTGTTTCCAGAGTACGCTGATCAGATCCATGAGGAATATTGCCCTGTCACAATCTCGCAACTTGTATCGCACTATGCGGGAGTTCCACGGGACGTTGCCTGGCGTGAACTGGGAGCAGATGATTCAGTGTCTGAACAACGACTGACAATAATGCGACAGGTGTCTTTCCAGAAACCGGATCAACCGCCAGGAAAGACATACCTCTATTCCAATGTGGGCTTTGTTGCAGCAGGAGCGATGCTGGAGAAAATCACGGGGCAAGCGTGGGAAGAACTGATCACGTCCCGACTGTTCGAACCAATGGGAATGAGGTCTGCTGGTTTTGGTCCGCCCAGCATTAACGGAGCGATTGATCAGCCGTGGGGCCACATCGAGAAACTTAGTCAGCAGGCACCATTACAGGTCGACAATGCTGCTGTTCTTGGTCCAGCGGGGACCGTACACCTGACACTTGACGACTGGGGACGCTTCGCTTCACTGCATTTGAGAACATTCAAGCAAAACAAATCGCTGCTAAAGCCCGAAACGCTTGATCATCTTCATACCCCATTGCAGCAATTCGATCCTCAGCTCGTTACACGGGAGGACCCTTATGGTTTCGGCTGGATTAGCACGGACCGGCCGTGGGGAGCTGGCAAAGTCCTGATGCATACAGGCAGCAATAAGATGTGGTATGCCACGATCTGGATGGCTCCGAACAAAAAGACGGCCTTTCTGGCCGTCGTCAATTCCGGTGCTCCTGATGCCGGAAAAGCGTGTGATGAGATGACGGAAGGATTGATCAAGTATTGGTCCACGAAACCACGACGGTAAGCGTGGGATGAACGAATGAGGCCAATCGTATCGATAGCTCGAAACACGAGCCCGGATGTGTTATTAACCCCCACTTAAAGATCCCCGGCTCCGCACATTTTCGTCTCAATCATGCTCCCGTTTGAATTCATCCGGCCCGGCTTCCTGCTGCTGATTTTGCTCATGGCCGTTGTGCTGGGAATCGGATTTGCAAAAAGTCTGACCGACTTTCCTCGTTCCCAGCGCATTGTTTCGCTGGTGACTCGGTCGTTGCTCGCGCTGATGATGATACTGGCTTTGGCGGGATTAACATGGCGACATCAAACCGATGAACAATTCGTGCTGTTTGTTGTCGATCAAAGCCAAAGCACAGGCGAGAATGCTCGTACCGCCGCCGGAGATTTTCTGAAACTCGCAGCGGAATCCAAAGGCTCGCATCGCGTCGCGTATCTTCCATTTGCCGCAGCACCGGGAGAAATCAGCGATCAGATTCCAGAGGTTGGACGCCCCAGCGCAACTGCTAGCCGGGAAAAGCCTGTTGTTGCGGGCGACTCGAAATCCCCCGACATCAATCGCGATTTATTTCCGCTGTCCAACTCGAAAGAACCCCCCGCCACCAATATTGCGGCCGCGATTGAAGCAGCGGCTGGATCTGTTCCTCAGGGATACGTGCCACAGATTGTTATTCTGACGGATGGCAATCAGACACAGGGAAACGCGGCGGCCGCGGCAGCTCGTTGTTCGATTCCAATCTCCACAATTCCACTCCCGGCACGATCTGAGCCGGAGGTTCAGGTATCGGAGATCAGGGTTCCTCCGGAGGCTCGAGAAGGTGAACCGTTCTTTGTCGACGTGACTGTCACCTCGAATCATGACGACTCCGGGCTGCTGGAAGTTTATCGCGGCGACCACAAAGTCATCAGTGAACGGAGAGAATTCAAAGCCGGCGAGAATCGCTTTCGCTTTCAACAATCGGTCGAGGGCGATCGCATGGCCGCCTTCAAGGTTCGCGTTTCTGGCCTGAAGCAGGACACGCTGCTGGACAACAACGCGGATGCGGGTTTGGTTTACATGGCGGGTAAACCGAGGGTACTCATTATCGAAAGCGACCCGAATCTGATTCGTGATCTGGCCTATGCGCTGGAAGATGAAGGCATTCAGGCCGACGTTCGACCACCGCAGGGCATGCCGGATTCTCTGGAAGGCCTGCAGAATTATGAGCTGGTTATGCTGTCCAACGTGCCAGCCACCGCATTGACTCAGCAACAGATGGAGATTGCTCGCACCTGGGTTCAGGACCTCGGCGGCGGTTTCATTATGCTGGGCGGGGAACAGTCGTTTGGGCTTGGCGGATATTACAAGACCACGCTGGAAGAAATTCTGCCCGTTCGCAGTGACTTCGAAAAGGAAAAGGAAAAACCATCGCTCGCGATCATCATGGTGATCGACCGATCCGGCTCCATGGATGGCGACAAGCTGGAGATGGCCAAAACCGCCGCTCGATCGGCCGTGGAACTGCTGGGAAATCGTGATCAGATTGCGGTGCTGGCTTTCGATGACCAGACGCAAATCCTCAGCGAAATGCAGTCCGCCAGCAACAAGGGAAAAATCAGCGATGAGATTTCACAACTGACTTCCGGAGGCGGGACCAGCATGTATCCTGCGATGGAGATGTCGTTCGAAATGTTGAACACAACATCAGCGAAGCTCAAGCACGTCATTATGCTGACTGACGGCATCTCGAACACCGGCGACTTCGAAGGGCTTGCCCAGCAAATGGCGGCCGCAAAAATCACCGTCTCCACTGTCGCCATTGGCGGAGAAGGTGCAACGGATCCGGCGATTCTGGAATCGATTGCCCGCATCGGCAAGGGGAGATACTACCTGGCCGAAGACCCATCACAGGTGCCACAGATCTTCGCCAAAGAAACCATGACCGCCAGCAAATCTGCGATTGACGAACAGCCGTTTGTCCCGCAGGTGATCCGTGCGACTCGCGCTTTGGCGGAACTGGACATGGAGTCTGCACCGTTCTTGCTGGGCTATGTGACGACGCGCCCGAAACCCACTTGTGAAGTCATACTGGCGACGGAGAAAGGCGACCCGCTGCTGGCGTGGTGGCGTTACGGTCTGGGAATGACAACCGCCTTCACATCCGATGCCAAAAGTCGCTGGGCTGCGGAATGGCTGACATGGCCGGGTTACGGCAAGTTCTGGACTCAGGTCGTCCGCCAAACGATGCGAAAGAGTGAGACCAGAGGAATCCAGATTGAAACCATTCGAGAGGGTCTCAAAACGCGTTTGAACATTGACGCGCTGACTGAAGCCGGCGCATTTTTGAATCAGTCTGAAGTCGAAGTGACGATTATCGATCCGCAACTTAAACGCACACCATTGTCGCTGCCTCAAAACGCTCCGGGGCGATACAGCGGAGAATTCGATTCGTCAATTTCCGGCGCCTACAACATTGAAATTGCTGTTAAGAAAGACGGCGAGGTGATTTCTCGTCAAAGCCGAGGACTCATGGTAGGGTACAACGATGAGTTGAGAATTCAGGCGACGAACGAAACCTTGCTCCGAGAAATCTCATTGATCTCCGGCGGTCATTTTAATCCCGCCGCGAAAGACATCTTTCATCGTCCCGGAATCCGGACGACTCGCCCAACTGAACTTTGGCCGTGGCTGCTGACGTGTTCGGCACTTCTGCTTGTCCTGGATGTTGCTCTGCGGCGAATCGACCTGACTCTGTCGCAGCCATTGCGATTTTGGCGTTCGCTGAGGGGGAAAGCCGCCTGAGCAAAGAACTTCGCAACGACACCCGTCAGCGTGGCGTGTAGTCGCGAACGATTGTGAAAGTAGGTCTTTTCTGCCGGAAAGGACTTTCACCGCAAGGCGAACAGGTGTGCAACAGGCGTTTGCATACCGGCCGAGAACTTTGGTTTACATGCACACAGGTCGCGGCAAGCCGCGAAGTCCTGCCCGGCAGGCAGGACCTACCGAAATCTGCGACTGCACCCGTCAGCGTGGTGGATCACCATTGCCACTGGACGTACGTCGAAGAAAACGTTAAACGATCCCAGCAGCATTCGCGTACAGACTGATATTCAGATGCAGAATTATCTGGAAGGGCTCGGCGATCTTTTCTTCACTCATTATCGAACTGGCCGATTTTCCGGCACTGCGTGAGCGAGTTCTTGCGGTACTCCATGCGATCCCGTCGCACGTGCAGCAGGATTTCGTTGAGGATCCTCGGTTCCGAGTCACAATTGATAACTTCGTCCCCGGTCAGGGCTGGACGTTGTGGATGCCAACACCGGGACCGATCGGAAGCGGAACACGTTGCGTGGTTCTGCGAACAAAGTTATCACACTGCTCCGAAGCCTTCGCGCATTACGTGATCGCCCATGAGTTTGCTCATGCGTTCCTTCGTAATGGCCCGTGGGGAGACATTCTGGACGTTGAGGAAGCCGCTGATGCACTCGCGGCCACCTGGGGATTTTTCCGGCCCCGGACTTCCGGGTGAGACTGAAAGCAACAATCTGTCTGCATGATAGCAGGAAGCAACAGGCGGGACATTGCGCAAACGCAAACCAGCCTGAGTGGATTACGTCCTGTCGCCGGATCGCTGCAGAGCTTACCGGATATCCGTGGATCGTTCGTGATCGCAATATTTCGTTCGAACCATCCCTTCGTCAGGAATTTGACGCGAGAGACGGTATTCTGAAATCGGAGAATCACTGTACACTTAGGAGGTTAAAAATGGTTTGCAAAGGTCCGGAATGGAAAAGCAGAATAACTTAGACGACACCGTCGTTCGGCCGGGCATGGCTTCTGGGCCCGGAGGACAGGATGGTGAGCTACCCAATCCGGTGCCGGCGGATTTGAGCGGCTTTTTGCTGGACGAAAAGTCTGACCAAAGTGTGGAATCTCAGGCCGGTGCATTTATCGGCCGCTATCAGATCATTCGTCGGCTCGGCCGAGGTGGATTTGGGATTGTCTTCCTCGCGAAAGACGCGGATCTGGATCGCCTGGTCGCCGTCAAACTGCCTCACCTGCATCGTGCTCAACACAACAATTATCTGCAAACATTTCTGCGAGAAGCGCG